>NZ_DBHIIC010000021.1:0-23490 GCF_057248345.1 Filifactor sp.
ATCTCCTGGAGTTGTTCCTCCTCCCGGTGTTGTTCCTCCTCCTGGGGTTGTTCCTCCACCTGGAGTTGTCGGACTATCTGATTGATTTGTGATAATATAACCACTTGCCATAGTACCTGTATAAGTTACTCTATACGGCGTTCCATTGAATCTGATAATGCCGTTTTCTCCTACTTCTTTCACAGTATATTGGTAATAGTTTGTACTTCCAATACTACTTGCAAGTGCAAGTCTGGAGAATTCTCCTGACCAGTTGTTCACGTCATTCAATACAATTCTATCTCCTGTTGGTACTCCATCTTTATATAGCATGACATGTACCTCACTCACAGGAGCATTCATAACATTTCCTTGTTGATCTTTCCATTCTTTTTTAACTTTAACCGTTCTCATTGGTGGTACTATTGGAGTCCACGGTAATTTTTCTTTGTTCGTTACCTTAAGACCATCTCTCATTGTACCGCTATAGATTACACCATACCATTTACCGTCTAAGAATATCGATGCTCCTTGTTCTCCTACTTCCTTAACAGTATAGTTATATTCTTGACCGTTCAATGTTGCAGATACAGGTAGATTTTCAAAAGTAACAGTCCAATTGTTTCCGACATTCATCGGAAGTTTTCTACCGGTTGGAACACCATCTTTTAATAATTCTACTTCTACTTCATTCACAAGTACTGTACTTGCATTCAACATTACCCAACTCTTGGTTACGGTAATATCTGTTGTCGGTACTTCTATCGGAATCAAAGTTGAAGACCAAACTGCATAAAGTTCTACATCACTATCAATTGGTCCTGTTTGAAAAACATTACCGGCACGATACATTGTTCCTGTTCCATCCGGCTTTGTGTTCCATCCTTTGAAGTAATATCCTGCTCTTCTCATAGTACCTGAACCCAAAACAGTCACTTTGTCTGTCATAGCGTCGGTTCCATCTGCTCTTAGAGAAGGATAATATTCATTGTTATCGGTTGGTACTGCTCCCGTTACATCAGCATGATTAGCGTTGTAATTTACCTTTGCATACACAATCACATCATATTTTGATTTTACTGTATCTTCAGGTATTCCTTGATTTCCTGCTGCGAGTGTATTTTCAGATGTAACTTCTGCCACAGTTGTACCTGTCATTTTTCCATTCACTTTACCTATATTGGAAACATCTGCAATCGTATCATTGAGCGGAAGATAGGTTACTGTTGGACTTTGAGTAGGATGATCACTTGTACCTACAGCATTTGCTGCAGCTGCTCCTGATTGTTCCCCTACATGAACCTTTACCGGAGATACATTCAATGTAATGCCATGGATCAATCCGGCACCAATAGAGGCTGTTTGTTTTCCTCTTGCAAACTCCGGTAATGGTGATGTCCAATAGGTTGTTCTATCAAAATCAGAATTTTTTGGTTGCACCATATCTGCATCGCTTGATTTTAAAGTAAGCTTTGTTTCATCGTTTGGCATCACAATTTTTACTCTCTGTCCCGGCTCAGATAGATGAGTTCTTAGGACAAACTTTCCATCAGCATCTGTGACGGTACTGTCAAGCCATGAATTTGCCGGTATTAGATTACCTTCAATAGTGATATCACGTTCCGGAGAATATAGCTCCACTCTGATACCTGCCGCTCTGTTTTCGCCACTATCCAATCTTCCATTTTCGTTCTTATCCCACCAAACATCTGATGAAGTAACCATGGCATTTCCATGCACATATCTTGCAGGATGAATAAATCCTTGTGTCACTGCATCGGTTGCATCAGTTGCCTCAAACGTTCCACCAATATATGCCTCAGGCACATCCGGTTTCGGTTTTGCATCTGTTTTAAGTGGTAATTTAATATTGATCTGACTACCTCTAGGGAGTCTTCCCAAATCACATTTCACATGTGTTACTTGTGACCAGTCAGTAATATGTTCTGCTGCCACAAAGTTATTTCCTCCATCCGTGCTGTAGGTGAAATCTTGCTTACCTCCCGTACGAGTGTCTTGAGTGACACTTATTCTACCGGTCAGATACATATTCATACCTGAAGGAGGCGTTTGCTCCGTTGTGCTTTGCTGAGTGTATGACATAGATCTTCCCATTCTAGGAATTTCAATAGTCGCTTTATAATCCTTGAAGTCTTCTGAATCAGGAGATTGAATAAAGAAATCTCCACGAAGATTATTTCTTTCATCCGGATAAAATTCTTGTGTAGGGAATTTACTTCCTGCTGTTGAATACACGACATCGTCATATTTTCCCGGGAACATATTTGCACCCACTACTGCATTCTTCGCTACAACTACTTCTACGTTTCTTAAATTTATTCCGAACAGTTTTTGTTCATTTGTAGCACCAAGTGCAGTTGCAGCATTATTAGAAAGTTGGTATAAATCTCCGGCTACTTTCCCATAGCTATAATACTGCTCCTTGCTACCATCAAGCTTAGTCTCAATCGGACTTACATCATAGTATACCATTCCATACGGATAATGTTGATTTCTGCCCGGTACTGTAACACTCGTATATCTGAAACTTTTTAGTGCAATCACTACCGGATCTTCCAATACCTTGAGCCAAGACTCTACATATGATGAATAATATGAATAGTGCCAATCACCACTGGTAATGTTTCGAAATTCTCTGTTCAATGCCCGTATTCCCGCATCGGTAATAACCATCTTAATCCATACTTTACCGTCTGCATCCGTAACTTGTGTAATTTCCACTTTTCCGGACGCATTATCATATCCTAAGAACTTACATTTATCCACATCGGGAGTAAATTGATTATCTGTTACTTCCACATAAGCTGCTTCAGGGATTCCATAAGGCATTTTTCCCTTCTCAGGCACATCTGAATTCATCGCATAAGCATAAGCTCTCGAATTGAACTTAACCTTCTGCGTACTGATTCCGGATTGTGAGATGGAATTATTAGTCTCGTCACCTGCATTTGCAATGACATTATCTGCTGTCTTATTCGTTATAATATAGGGTCTTGTAAGAAGTCCGTAACGTTGTGGTTGTACGATGTTGTTCCATCCTCTACCACCAAAATTTTGACCTCTTCCCGGACTATGGATACTTCCGTGATCATTACAATTATCATTGTAATATCTACCCTCTAAATTTTGAATAAAATAGTTCGGACCATACCAGGCAACTCCTGTTTCTCTCTCAAAAGTAAGTGGATTTCCTTTAAAGTCTGTATTTCTAAGTTCATATTCAATATTAGAAAACAACACTGCTCTTCCTGTGACCGGATCTGCAAACGGTTCAATATTATAGGATCCGTCATAGGACAGAACGAGGCTTGACAAATGTTCTACATTCCTGTTAATTCCCAAATCGATTCTTGTTCCATCTACAATGTTGCCGATAGGATATACCTGCTCTGCACTCTCTACTCCGGTTGCATTGTTAGCAGTTTTATAGGTGATTTTCCATCCACTTAATGCTTTATTTGCTGTAAACTTTCCGGTCAATAGACCCGTCTTCTCAGCTTGAGTATCCAAGCCCTTTAAGTTCAGGGTCGCTACTGTCATATCAATTTTCGGATTTTTGGTCACAGGAGCGAAAGCTTTCCTTGTTCCATAGTCAAAGAACAGTGTCCATGTATCGAAGAATTTGGTGCCTGTTTCTGCCTGTGTTGGAATCAGGACGTTTTCTGTCAATCTGCTTCCTGTGCTCTCTGCACGCACCTGTGTACATGGTTTCTTTACTACAGTAGTCCAGAAGAAATCATCTTTCGCTGTTCTACTTAGTACATTGACAGGAGCCGGTACTGCCTTTGCTGCCTCATAATCAAAGTTATCGTTTAGATCTGCAGTTGCATCCGTTGATCTTGCTGAATATTTCACTTGCAATCGTCCGGTTGCATCAGGAGTTACATAAAGATCAAATTTACTTCGAGCAGATGACGTTCTTGGTGCAGAAGCATTATATCTTCCGGCATAGTACGTAGTCGTATTAAACACATCATTGTTGATATGTTCCCAATACACTTCAACCTTCGTAACTCTTCCACCTGTCCTATCAAAATTCACCTTAGGAAAATGAATTGCAGGATTTGATAAATAAACATCAGCATCGACTACTTCTGTGTGAGTATTTCCGTCTGCTGTCGTATACACAACCTTTGAAACTCTATTCAGTTCCTTATTCCATGTCTGTGCAGTTCCAATCCATGCAGTCGGTTGAATTTGTTCCGGAAATTCATAAGTTTCAACAGTTGCGCCTGTTTTATTCTTTGGAATATACTCATTCCATTCTCCACTTCCATCTTTCAAAATATAGTAGTCGTTACTCATACTGGCATAACCGACTTCTGAATAGTTAGCATCCGCAGATACTGCGTTAGCAGTATAGAAACCGCCGCCATTCTTATACAGTTGATATCCCGGACCGGCAAAGGAGTGAATGGTATAGGCATCTACCGGATTTGCTTTTAAGGTTTTTATTTTTACCCCTTGATCCGGTTTGTTGATTACAACTTCCGTTTTTCCGCTCGTTCCGTCCGGTGTCTCAAACACAAAGTCAGGAGTTGCTGCTTCATACAATGTTTCAGAACCGATATTGTCTATTCCGTCAGGAACTTGCCATATCACTGAAACCCCATTAGTAAAGGTAGCACTCCAGTTATGGTCGGTTCCGTTATTATACATAGGCTTTCTCGGTGTCAAGAGAAAGTATTTTCCCTTACCGTCACCATCATCTTGTATCGCACTGACTACAAATTGGTTTGCAAGGTCTTTATCATAAAGGCCTTGTCTAGGCTTTAATTGTTTGATAGTAAAGGTCCAACCGACACCGGCATTTTTTGGAGCATAAATCTTGATATGCTTTAATCTCATCAAAGGAGTATCCCCGTCATGAATTGTTCCTTGTTTGAAGTAGTAATAGTCACTATTACCGGTATAAGGTCCACTCGTACTAACATCGGTATCATGATAGTACCACATTGCAGAATTTGCTAACTTAGCGATACTGCTGGCTCTTAGGTGACGATCTCCTGCTACCGTTGTCTTATTATCGTTGTATTGAATCGGAGACATTCTCCACTTGTAAGAAGACGAACTTCTCGTACTGACAATTGGAGTGTTGTTCTCTCCTTCACATGCAGTTACATTTAGGCTTGTTTCCAATTTCCCGTCATCCAGCCACTTTTTACATTCTTCATCTGTCAAACTTCGTCTGTTAAAGGCGATATTAAATACCAAGTTTGAGCCTTGTCCCAAAGTCGCAAGGAAATCATCATCAATATCGTAGATGATTTTTACTACTTTTTCATAGTTTCGATTTGTAGCCGGATCTAATGGAATTGTGCTACCATTTTTATCCAATAAAGTAATTCTTGTAAATTGGGTACCTTCCGAACCCGGATTGGCAAGTTTGAATCCATAGGTTGGAATATCAACAACAATTCTCTGATCTCCATAATCAATAGTTCCTCCTCCAGGAGCTTCATAGTAAAACGGTTTGTAATTGATTGTAAACAATGTATCTGTCATCGTTGCCAAGTTATATGGACTCACAGTTGTTCCGTCCCCGTTTGATGCGTCAACAATTCTATGGTTGTCATCATATAATGTAATACTACCGTCTTCCATCGGAGTCCCCGGAGCCAATCTCATCGGAATCATCATTCCGGGTAAAAAATGCATTTCTGTAGCTAACTGTTCCCCCGGTTTTATCTTTATTTTTCCTGTAAATAGAGTAGAATCTATCTCATACTCATCTTCCAGTAAAACCGGATACTCTTCTACATTCCAATTGGCTTTCAAATACAAATTCTCACTGATTTCTGTCTTTCCGTTTGCATAATCCAAAAAGGTGATTCTTGCCGTTCCACCTCCGGATGATCTTGGTGTAACATCGACGTTTGCTACTACCTCTCCATCAGTATTTGTGATATTAAACTGTGTTTCAGTAGTTGCTTTTGAAAAATCGAATTCTTTTGGCAAATCCACTTCAACATAATTTCCGGCATGTAATGCCTCTCCATTATTTCGTACTTCCCATTTGTAATGAAGTCGAAAAACAGAATCTGTTGAATACCCCTCTGCAGGAACATTGCCATCTTCATCCGTTATTTCAAGCTCTGTCACTGTGGCTTCCAGTCGCTGGCTATCTGCACGAACAACATCGTTCGGCATAACACCTCCCAAGAACACCATAAACACCAAGAAGAACGCCAACCATTCTCGTAATGCTGTTCTCTTGATTTTAAAATGTTTCATTCAGTTACCATCTCCTTTCATACTCTTTCATGCCTAGCATGTTAACCTTAGAGCTACCTAATTTAATAATAAAACAATATATATACATTATATCTTGATTTACAGATAAAATCTATACTTAACTATCCCATAAATTTATCCATAAATCATATAGCATAAATAGCTATCATATAGTACCACAAAAATATAGGATATGCCATATATTTTTATCCAATTGAAATGGAATTGTAAGTTAAAATTCTTTTAAAAATGCAACAACATTCAGTGAATAATCTTTATTGTTTTGTATCTAATAAATAGCAAAAAAACAGGGAATTTCATTCTAAATAAGTTAGAACGAAATCCCCTGTTGGATAAACTCTAAAATTTGGTAATTTCTTAATTAAAAGTCTTAATCAAAATCTACATTGTCCACTTCATACTTCAAAATGGCTCCTGAATTTGCATCTATCTCATAGCTATATTCTTTATTAGCATCACGGAACTCAACATCATAGACTTTTCTACCGTCTTCATAATCCAATTCCATTTTTACAAAATTTACAGTTGAACCTGTTTTCTTTGCATGGTTCAATGCGATGCTCTTTGCTTTTTCAACACTGATATAGTTTGTGTTTGTGTTTTGCGTCTTACTTGGCACCTTAACAATGATATCATTTTCGATGTCTGTATCTTTTTTAAGAATTTCTCCTGTTTTTGCATCAATTTCGTAGTCATATTCCTTGTTTCCTACATAGAACTCAACATCGTATACTACTCTTCCATCTTCTGTGTCCAATTTTGCAGTTACAAATCTTGCATTAGCTGCTTTTACTTTCGCATCATTTAATGCAATATTCTTTGCTTTAACAATACCAATATTTGCTCCTTGTTGTTTCTTAGTCACTGCCTTAGGAGCAACATATTCAATATCCGTATCTTTTGACAAGATTCTTCCTGTATATGCATCTATTTCATAGTCGTATTCCTTATTGCCGGAATAAAATTCGACATCATATACTATGCTACCATCTTCTTTATCTAATTTTGCAGTTACAAATCTCGCATTAGAATATTTTACCTTCGCATCATTTAATGCAATCGTCTTTGCTTTCTGTGTTCCAATCGTACTTTTTACCGTATCTGCAAATGCAGAAAATGGAGCTGACAATGTTGTCAAACCGATAGCTCCCGAAATAAGCAACGCTGAAATTACCTTTATTTTTTTGTTTGTTTTCATAATTTTACACATCTCCTTTTGAAATAGATTTTTTTATATAAAAAGACGATTAAGGTAAAGCCGACTTTTTATATTGAACTATTTTTTGTTTTATAAAAAAATCGACTTTTGAGAATAAAAAATTTTTACTTTCTATAAAAAGTCAACTTTTGATATTCAAATTTATTGTTTTGTAAATTCACTTTGTATAAAAGCCGGTCAAAATACAGACAACTTTCAATATTTCATCAAATTAAATATTGAAGTAAAAACGTAATATTCCAAGTATTAGAATATGAACGGGATAGAAAAGGTAGTTAAACCATTTATATTGTCTTCCTCTTTTTCCATTGTATGTCAGTACCATACCAAATCCCAAAAAAGAATAGAGTTCTTTAATGATGGATAAATATCCCAAGACTGATCCCCATACCGGTTTATCATAAAAAATATAGAAGAGGTAAGCTAAAACGATAGCATGATAGTCATAATCGAGACTTAGCGCCATAGCAATAGCACTACATACTGCAACTACAACGATTGATACGATATACCAAACTACTTTGTTACCTATCTTTTCTTTCAAAAAATCTACAATCCAAACTGTTATCAGACAGAGTGCTAACGTAAACATCATATTGTTCCAATAAGGTGAATAGAATGTTTTTGATGTAAACATATCAAATGGAACTTCCGATATCACTCCAAATACAAGGAGTGTCAACAAATATTTTTTTCGATTGCTTGTCTTAAAAAATCCCTCTACGATAAAAAAGATAAAGATGGGAAATGCTATTCTTCCCAATATGGAGAATAGATTGGACAAACGTAACAACCATCCCGTTCCATTAAGCATTGGTGTAATCAGAGCATTGTTTGTATGATCGATTAACATAGATACAAATGCGATATATTTTAACTGTGCTCCGTTCAATACTTGGAACTTCTTTAATCTCTCATCTTCAAATCGTTTTTTTTCTTCCATATCATATCCTCCTATATCTTGTGATACTCTTTACCACACTGCATATTGTTCAAAACAGATATTTTGTCCATTTATTTCGAACATATTTCCAAACAATACCTTTATCTATCTCTATTGATTATTGCATTATCTTGACTTCCTAATCAAAAAGAAATAAGTTTCTCTATTCTACTTGGCTCCAAAATAATCAGAATAAAATACACTTCCCTTTCGCATGGTATTGTTAATGGTTCAACGAATTTCATAACAAGTCTTGAAAGGTATGGACATCCTATTCTATTTACACCAATTTGAAAAAAAACTGTAATCTTCTATGATATAGGATAGCAATTCAGTGTTTGAAATGCTTTACTTAAATATTATATTTGTAATCACCCCGTTCAGATATTACTTAGTCAAGTTCAAAAGCACCGGTATAGAGCTGATAGTAAGTGCCTCTTTCACTAATTAATTTATCATGACTTCCACGCTCTATAATATGACCTTGATCCAACACCATGATTACATCCGAGTTTTGAACTGTTGATAATCTGTGTGCAATAACAAATACAGTACGTCCCTCCATCAACTTATCCATTCCATTTTGTACCAAAGACTCTGTTCGGGTATCAATGGAGGATGTTGCTTCATCAAGAATCATGACCGGTGGATCGGAAACTGCAGCACGAGCAATCGAAATTAGTTGGCGTTGCCCTTGAGAAAGTCCGCTACCGTCACCTTTTAGTACCGTATCGTATCCTTGTGGTAACATACGAATAAATCCGTCTGCATTTGCAAGTTTTGCAGCTTCAACACACTGTTCATCGGTTGCATTCAGATTTCCATATCTAATATTTTCCATAACTGTTCCGGTAAAAAGGTTTACTTCTTGCAACACAATCCCTAGACTGCTTCGCAAGTCTGCCTTTTTTATCTTATTGATATTGATTCCGTCATATCTGATTTTACCATCGCCAATATCATAAAAACGATTAATCAGATTGGTAATAGTAGTCTTACCTGCACCCGTGGCACCGACAAAAGCAATTTTCTGTCCGGGTTCTGCATAAAGTGTAATGTCATGCAAGACAGTTTTGTTCGGTGTATAACCGAAGTCTACTTTGTCAAACACAATTCGGCCTTCCAACTTTGTGTAGGTCACTGTCCCGTCACGATGAGGATGTTTCCATGCCCAAAGTCCTGTATGTTCTGATACTTCCTCCAACTTACCATCTTTCTCAACTGCACTGACAAGAGTAACATAACCCTCATCTTCCTCCGGTTGTTCATCCAAAAATGAAAAAATCCGTGATGCACCGGCAAGTGCCATTAAAATAGAATTGAACTGGTTGGAAATTTGCGAAATAGGATTTATAAAATTGCGAGAAAGTGTCAAGAAGGATGCAATCATACCAAGTGTCAGTGTTTTTGTTCCTGTTAACCCAAGATTGGTCGTACCTGCAATCGCCATATAACCACCTAAGATAGCGACAATGACATACTGAACATAGCCAAACGCATTCATTAGAGGCATGATTGCATTCGCCATACCGGTAGCATTTATCGCATTTTCTAACCATTCTTTCCCTCTACGACGCATTTCACAACGAGTCTTATCTTCACGACTGAATACCTTAATCACTTTTTGCCCATTTATCATTTCTTCCACATATCCATTGAGATTCGCAAGAGCTGTTTGTTGTGCGATGGAGTATTTTCCAATCTTTCCCGCAATTTTTGACATGAGCTTCAAAATGAGGAACAATACCACACACACCACCAATGTCAACCATACACTGATATAGAGCATACAGATGAATACTGCCACAACAGTAAAGATAGAAGATACTATCTGTGCCATAGACTGTGCAATCACCTGACGAAGAGTATCTGTGTCATTGGTATAAAGGCTCATGATATCTCCATGACTGTGAGCATCAAAATAACGAACAGGAAGTCGTTGCATTTTAGTAAACATCTCATCACGAATACGCTTTAACGTTCCTTGAGCAATCGTCACCATTTGACGGTTGTAGAACAGAGTAGACAATATCCCTATAAAATAGACTGCTCCTATACTAATAAGTGCATGCATAAGTCCGGTAAAAACCGGATTGTCATCACTTAACAACGGCGATATATATGAATCTATCAACTGTTGCAGAAAAAGTGCCGAAACTGCGCTTGCAATCGAACTGAGGAGAATACAGATAATAACCAAAATCATCGTTTTGCGATATTCTTTCATATACGAAAATAATCGTTTTAATGTCTTAGAATCAAACTTTGTCGAAGATATACTATGTCCTCTCCATTTTGTTCTATCAGTCATTATCATTTCCTCCTTTCTGCTGAGAATCAAATACTTCTTTATAAATTGAACTGGTTTTCAACAGTTCATCATGCGTTCCGATAGCAGAAACTTTTCCGTCATCCATCACAACAATTTTGTCTGCGTGTTGTATGGAGCTGATACGTTGTGCAATGATGATCTTTGTTGTTTCAGGAATATAGGAGGTGAAGGCACGTTGAATCTGAGCATCTGTTTTTGTATCTACTGCAGAAGTAGAATCATCTAAGATAAGAACCTTCGGTTTTTTCAACAGTGCTCGTGCAATACAAAGTCGTTGTTTCTGCCCACCGGATACATTGACACCACCTTGTTCAATATAAGTATCATATCCGTCCGGCATAGCAGAAATAAATCCATCTGCACAAGCAAGGACACACGCTTCTTTCAACTCTTCATCAGTTGCATTTTCTTTTCCCCAACGAAGATTCTCTTTGATGGTACCGGAAAACAACTCATTCTTTTGAAGTACCATAGCAACTGCATGATGTAAAGTGTTAAGGTCATAGTTTCTAACATCTATCCCCCCAATACTCACGCTCCCTCCTGTTACATCATAAAGTCTTGGAATCAATTGTACCAACGATGTTTTCGATGAACCTGTTCCACCGATGATACCAACCGTCTCACCGGAACGAATACTTAAATTGATATGATTCAAGACCTTTTTATCCGTTTTAGAAGCATACGAAAAATCTACATTCTCATAAACAATATCACCATTCTTAACTTCTGTAATAGCATATGATGGATTTTGAATGTCTGTCTGTTCTTGCAAAATTTCTGCTATACGCTGTGCAGAGGAGCTGGAAATCGTAATAATAGCAAAAACCATGGAAAGCATCATCAAACTCACCATAATCTGCATCGCATAGGTAATCAGTGCCGTCAAATTACCTGTTGTCAAGCCAATTGCAGCATTGTTTCCACTTGCTACAATCGCCTTCGCTCCAAACCACGAAATAAAAATCATACAGGTATAAGTAGACGCCTCCATTAACGGAGAACCAAATGCAATCCATCTCTCTCCTTTTGCAAAATCTTCATATATTCGCTTGGAAATTCCCTTGAATTTTTCCGTTTCATACTCTTCCCGATTGAAAGATTTGACATTTCGGATTCCACGAACATTCTCCTGAACCACATTGTTCAACTCATCATAAGTGCGAAATACCTTGGTAAAAATTGGATGCACCTTTTGAATAATGAGTATCATAAATCCCATCAAAATTGGAATCATGACCAAAAATACCAGTGAAATTTCCTTGTTGATCTGAAATGATACCACCATAGAAAATAACATCATGGCAGGTCCTCGAACGGCCATCCTAAGCAAAATTTGATAAGAATTTTGAAGATTCGTTACATCTGTTGTCAATCGTGTGACTATAGATGCTGTAGAAAACTTATCGATGTTTGAAAATGCAAAAGTCTGCACATTGTCATACATATCTTCACGAAGGTTTTGTGCAAAGCCTACTGAAGCTTTCGCACCGAACCACGCTGCAAAAAAACCTGTCAATAGTTGTAATATGGCAAGAATCAACAACCAGGCACCAAATTTCCACACCATTCCTATACTCCCCGATTCAATCCCATAATCAATGAGATTTGCCATGGTTAACGGAATAATAATTTCAAATATTACCTCCAAAACTGAAAGTATAATGGTAAAGACTGAAACTTTCTTATATTGTCGAAGACTTTTGAGTAGAGTATAAACCAAACTACTTACCCCTTTCCATTCAAAATACATTACACATCTATTTGTAAAAAGCAAATAGAACTATCGACCTCTTCACTTCATGAAAGATTACGATACATAACTTTCAATATAGACATCAACTCCGTTATTTGTTGTTTGGAAAGTCCTTGCAACACTTTGCACTCCTGTTCATCCATCATAGCCTCCATCACTTTACTGATATTTTGTGCGTTTTCTGTCAATGCGACGATTTTGTTTCGTCTATCTGATGAATCAGTCCATGTAACCAAAAAACCTTTTTGTTCCATTCTACTTACAAGTCCAACTGCAGTTGGATGAGATACCTTAAGAAACTCTTCAATTTCTTTCTGTGTAGCTTGACTGTTATTAACACTCAAGAAACCCAACACACAACTCTGTGTCAAGGTCAAGTTATAGCTTTTCAAAGCTATATCTACATTTATTTTGATTTTATCTGTAATATTCTTCATCAGATAGCTAATATGCTGAGTGGACACAAATCGATTCTCCTTCCAAAACTGTAGTATGCTACATATTGTACTATGTAAAATCGTGTAGAGTCAACAAACGTAACCATATCTTCATATAATCTTCATTTCTTCTATTCTTATGCTATACTTTTTCCACAGAAAAACTGTTTCTGATTACTTTGATTCTAGGTTGTGTACATTTTATCAATGACAGCTTGTTGTTTTTTATTCATATTCCTATCTCTTCAAATCGTACAGAAAAGTAATCCGTTAGAAAATAAAAAATATAATAATACCTCATTTGGAAAATCACAACAAGTACCTACGGATGATTACTGTCCATTCCTCTTTTTTAGAATATTCATCTGTTTCACTTACTCTGCCTTGAAAATTTTAGTGAGAATTCGCTTTTGATACCTCCATCAATCTATTCCTGTTACTTCAATTTCTACTATATGAATTAACATTTTTTCATGTTGTAGTCACTATCCTATCATCAAAATTCAATAAAAAATACGTTTTAGCATGAAATACAGTACGCATCGATAACATAAGAAAACATAAAAATCCCCATTTAACAATAGACATATCTTATCTTACAAAGATGAATACCCACTGTTGCATGAGGATTTGTCCAATCACATGATTAAAATTGATGTCTGACACAGTCTGCCATAAAGCATATATACTCAGGATATAAAGACAGTTGTAATTGAGGTTTGGAAATATCTTCCTTAATTCGAGATATCATTTCTTCAAATTTTCTTTTATCATTTTTCCATTCTGCAATCGTTTCTTTCTTTTCTTCTTCACTATCATAATAATCATCAGATATCGCTTCTGCTATCATTTTTTCAAAGTATGTTCTGTTCTTTTCTTCCAGCTCAACAAACTTCTTTTTCTCATTCTTTTGCCATAAAACATAATAATATTGTTCCCAATCTGCTGTATAATAATCTGAAATCACTTTATCAAAAAAAGATAAATACTTATCGTATTCTTCAAGTACATAATAAACATTAAAAATCTCATAATCAGCAATGTCATCAGTATTTAAGGAATAATTGTCGTCTCGACCATCCTTTACCTGTTGCAAGTAATAGATCGCTTTTTCTTTGTTTCCAAGATAAGTCTCGCAATAGGCAAGACACAACATCAGTCGTATTCGGTTTGGAAATTTTCTAAGCAAGTCCAAAAATATTTTTTTTGCATTTTCATATTTCTTAAGTTCATATAAAGAGACTGCATAATTGAAAGAAAATTCATAGCGTTCATCCATATCTCTTGCTATTTCAAAGTATTTTTTGCTCAACGATATGTTTTTTTCATCTCTACAAATCTCATACTCAGCAAAGTAGTATAGTCCAAGACCGTTATATGTTTCAACAAACGATGATTTTAGTTCTTCGGCTCTTATCAAATACTCTAATGTAGATATGGAATAATCGTTACAGAAAGCAAGATTGGTATAAATTCTTGCTTTCTCTCTATCATCTAAAGTATCTGAAAATCTATTTAGGAAGCTCTCCAAGAATTCGATATAGTTACTGTCACCACATCTAAGTTCCAATTGAACAGAAGCAAGTGTGCATATCACATCGACATCCGAAGGATATTCTTCCTGTCTTCCCAAAAGATAGTTTTTCATTTTTTCAAGATATTTTTTTGATTTCTCAAAATCTCTCAAAAATGGAGTGTTGTATTTATTTTCATATTCTGTTTTCAAGCAATACCAATAATTTTTGATTTCATCTAACATGTTCCTTACTATCCTTTCTACAGCATAGATATATTACATTGTCTACTCTTTCAGTGATCACTTTGACACTAAAAGTAATATTCGATAAGTCAATACAAACAACTTACAATCACTACTATTCTTAAAAAATCACGGAAATTTGTCACAAAATCTTATCAATGTACCTTTCAAGCCAAGGAATGAAATGTTTAGTTCCCCTGTAAACCGCAATTGTCAACGAATAAATTTACTCGCTAACTTGTACACTTGACTGATTTCCTTCTTTTCTAAGTCCCATTCATTGAGTTCCACTCTGATTAGCTCAGGAAATTTTTTGCTAATATCCCTTAAAGCATTTCCCACCGACTTCCTGACATATTCACTCGTATCATCTTTTAATCCTGCTATTCGTTTGATTGCTTCCTGCGGATAATCTTTAAAATATGCTCTGTTCGTCCATATTCTTAATCCCTCTATCACGGCTCTCCTCGTGTTGGGATTGCTGTTACTTAACCATGTATCAATGATTGGAAGTGATTTTTCATACCCTGTTTTTTTACAAAATTCATCAAATGCTTTCGCCAAAACCTCCTGAACTCTCCAATTAGCATCTTTCGAAACTTTATCTCGCATAAATGTTAAAATATCCTCTTCTTCCGATAGGTATCCAAAAAGAAAGACTCCATACATTCTAACTTGATAAGCGTCAGATTGGAACGCTAACAATGCCAACTTCTTAATGAATTCATCATCATTTGATTTATAATCGGCTAAGGCTCTTTTTTCCTCTTCTTTGAATCCATGTTCTATCAAAGAAAATTCTTTTTCCAAACTCACAATATATTCTTTCAACCAAAATCTCCTCACTCAAAAATTTGAATTTATATTCCATTTTCCAAAATTTCAGCTATCTTTTCAAATGTTTTTCCATTTCTAATTGTAATTTGCTTATAAAAATCTTGTTTCATTAATTTTTTATGGTAGGTGGTTTTTAGATATTCCGACTCATCGTATTTTCCCCAAAATATCGCATGTTTTCCGATATGAATCCTTTCATTATGGAATGTAGATTTATCTATAAAATCAAAAACAATAGATGAATTCAAGTTGTATGAGAAAAATAAAACATCTCTTCTTGCCAACTCTTTGTGCCACCAATCCGGCAATTTGGATATTTCTTCCAAATACTCTTCTTTAGTTATGAATGCAAAAGGGATAGAAAAGTCATAGTTCTTTTCTAATAGATGTCTTATCTTCAAAACACAACTTTTCCTATCTTGAAGACTACTGAAAAAAAGATTCCCACTGTTACTATAGGAAGTCACATCTTCAAAACTCTCATTTAACAACAGATGTTTGAAATCACTCATCGATACCTTGTTCCTACCACCCACATTAATCCCACGCAATAACAGTATATATCTCAATCGATTGACCTCCCAAAATTTCAATTTATATTTTCTCAGCAACCTCAAAACTTCGTATGAGATTGGAAGTATCTTTCCATTTCACTCTCGAAGTTTTTTCGCTTTGAGTGATTTGATCGTAAATATCTTCCAATGTCGAAGCAGGAGATAGCATACCTAAAACATAATCTTCCAATTCCACTTTTCCGATTTTTTCAAACTTATTCAATATCAGCCCCAAATCTTTGTGATTAAACCAACAATCTGTTTTCAAACAATAAGATGTATTTTGCATCGTACAAGCAATCTTACTATTCAAAAAATCTTCCATACTTGGTTTTTCTTTTTGTAATAAACGGGTACAAGCCAAATTATATTCTAACTTTCTCGGTCTTTCGTCTACTGAAGAAACAAAACAAACACCATACTCATCATCAAATTTTACTGCAAGAACATCACCTGTATGAAAGTATGGTTTTTGTGTAACTTTTGACTTGGATATTTTAAGTGGCTTTATATTTTCAGTTTCTAATTGGATTGCTAATTTATCTAATATTTTTTGTCTTTTTTTCAAAGCTTTGTCATCAATTTCAAGCCAAAATTCATTTGCTCCGTTTTTGATTATTTCCAATGCTTTCTTTTTGATATTGTTAGGCAAGTGTCCTATTTTCCATAAAGAATAAGCAAGTGCAGTCCAATATATTTCTGAATAAAACTCATCTATGCAATAATCTTTTTCCTCCGACAACATTGTATCTATTATGTTGTCGACACTTACGCCATCCTTATAGCTTTCGGTAACATAACGATAAATGTCATGAGCGGTATCACTATCTATCATTTTTACACCATCTATTGCCATAACCATTTTCACCTCACAACTTTTCTATCTATTCAACACATAACATTTGTATCTCGCACTGAAATTTACTATTTTTCTGACACCTGTTTTATTGAAATACACTATATATTCATTTACCTTTCCACTCTTTGTCATCATGTTGCTAACAGAGTTTATCACTTAAAATAACAATTTCATTATATTCCATTCTTTTTATAATATCAAACCACCTCATATCCATTTACTCAAACTGCTTTTTCCACAAGGTAAATTTGATAGAAAAAAGACTTATCTGAAGCTATCCATATATTTTTAAAAATAGCTTTAGGTAAGTCCTTGATTTTAATCTTTCATTATGAATGATTTAGGCATTCAATTATCTCCTAAAATAGTACAACGAAAAGTTATGAATGAAACTATTCTACGACAATTTCATTCATCTGCATAACCTTATCCGTAACAATATCGAAAGAGATGTATCTGTATTCCGAACGGCTTCCTTCTCAAACTCATATGTCACAGTGCATTCTTAGGACAAATTTTTACGCATTCCATGCAAAGGATACATTCTGTTCCATATTGTCGGTTTCTTGAATTATCTGTTACATCAACATCCATTGGACAAACCTTTTTACACTTTCCACAAGATATGCATTTCTCAGCATTACATTTGATACGCACTAGAGAAAAATAGCTTGCAGGTTTCAAAAAAACAGTAATCGGACAGATATATTTGCAAAAAGCTCGGTTGTCTTTCAAAGCATAGGCAAGAGAAATTCCAATGATATAATAAAGAATGTTTCCAATCAAAAAACACCAAAACATAATGCGTTCAAGATTGTTCACCTGAAAGAAAAATAACGAGGCTACAAAAGTCAACGATGCAACAAACATAACATATCGTATTCTGTCCAATTCCTTTTTTCGTGAACTTTGAGGAACCTTAAATGGAAGAAAATCCAGCACCATAGCTGTCCAACAAGCATATCCACACCATCCTCTTCCAAAAATCAATGGACCGAATATCTTTGCAACTGCATAATGTATTGTTGCCGCTTCAAATACCCCTGTAAACAAATAGTACCAAAAACCCTCTATCTGCATATTCTCGTTACAAATCAACCCGAGATAAATAAGCATATACAGACCCACTAACAATTGAACCATCCGTCTGGCATGTTGATATTCTATCTGAAAAAGTAACAATCCTATTGATATTGCAGTGCCGATATAGGAAAAATTAAACAAATAGAACAGATTGTCCTTTGTCAACCAAAGAATGATTGCAATCGTTTCAAATATCATCCAAACTCCTAATGTGATATACCATTTTTTATTGTTCATATTCAACTAGTCTTCCCTCCAAAAAAATTCCTATGTTTCTTTTTTATTGATGTTATACTTACTTGTACAGTTCTTTTCTCATTTCCTCTACCACCATAGCTAATTCAACAATATCATCTCCTATCATCTCATATAAATCATAAGATTTGGGATTTTGAGTAAAATGCATAAGAGCATGATTCATGGAAGAATGTTCCTCCTCTGTTGCAGTAACTCGTATCTGTCGGGATGAAATATCTTCATTATCAGACAAATCAAGAAGATTCACACTCCCACTGATGTGACACTCCAGAAGAATTGCAGCAAGATCGATAATCACATCAATCGCAAAATGAAAGTCCATATCTAGACCGATAGAGTGCCTAAATTCTAAAGGATTTGCAGTCTGACGAAAGTCCCAATTCTGTTTATCCAATCCACTTTTGATAAAAATTTCGGTAAGAGTAATTTCCTCTTTCCTACAATCTTCCAAAAACGCTACAAGGTTTAAGCTATCATCGGAACCACCGATGAAATCACTCCAATATTTTTCAATATACACAAGTCATCTCTCCTATCCATTCTAACTCATCTATCTCTTGTTATGAATATACTTTCCACTTTCATTCTTTTTTCTGTCAATTTCTCATCATGTCTGAAATCAACAAAAATAACTCGGTTTTGGTGGAAACAGGTATTTGGTCTTTATACCTCATAACCAATGTATTCCGGTATGTTCCCTTCTTCTTGATATCGCAAGAACAAATAACATAAAATGTGTAATACCATCACATCAAGCTGTTTTTCGTCATCAGTTGCCTCCCAACAATTGGAACAGTTTTCAATGATAATCAAACCTTCATCTATAGCTTTCAAATAATTCACATCAACCGGAATTTTCTTAGTGATAAGTTTCTTTTTACTATTTGGAAACCTTTTGATTTTTTCATGTATTTCCGGTTTCAAAAAACAAGTTTTTTGAATACTTACCATCCCGTCACAAACTTGCTCGGCATTTCTATATTTTTCTTCATTCCAATTGTACAAACCATATTCATAAATAACAGTCTTATCATCTTGCAAGATTAGTTTTGCCTTTGCTCCTACTCCTTTACTCACACCATACTTCTTTCAAGCAAATCGAAATGAGATTCTGCAATTTGATTCAACTGACCGGCTATATCAACAAATGGCAGATTCAAATCCAATGTCCTTACTGTTATCTGATTCCCATGCATTTGATACACGTGATCCGGTTGAATTTCTTCTTCTGTTTTCGCATAAAGAAGCATTCCGGAAACAGTATGTTCCTCTTCTCCAAACTCATAATCACGATTCTTCACATAGGCAAAAATCTGATACATGTTATTTGAATGAAGGATATGCTTGTCATATTGAGTCTGTGTTGTATGGCTATAATATTTCGCATCGATAATCAGAACAGTATTACCCTTCTGAAGATGAATGTCACTCTGCATCATTGGAAGCATTGTTCTTACTCCGTCATCTACCGACCATGGAATCTGCGATGCACTTACCTTGAGTTCAGGATAATGACGATTGTAGTATTCCAAGATAAACTTCTCGTACAACCTGCACATATGCTGTTCATCCAGAAAGGATGCTAATCGATACTCTCCTGTATCCGTAGTCATCAGCATTCCTTCAAGTATTAACTGACAGATACTGATCAGCATTCTGTAAGTTTGATTATTTCTTTGAAATCTAATCGAAGACCATCTTATAGAAGTTGGTTCCAAAAATTCAATGTTAGAAAAAAATAACATTTTCTTTTTCAGGTCATCTTTGTACTTAGATTTTACTGTATCATTTCTTAATAATAAAGACACCGTAGTTTTTATAATCTGATTGAACAAATTGTTTTCAGACAAATCATCGAAATCGCAAGTCAAAACACGCTTGTGTACTAATTGGTTCTTTATCGTCCCGGACATATTTATCTTTCCACGTAACACAGAAAGTTCTTCCTGTCGATTTATATATTCACGATATAGTCCTTGTTTGAGTTGAAGTCCGATTCCTTTTGCAAGAATCGCTGCCAAAAGGTCGTACATTTCATCGAATGATTCGATTGCGACATCATCATAAATACTTTGACTTAGATTCTGAAAAGCATAAGACAACATATGGTAGATATTGTTGATTAAGATGCTCTTATCATTTGTCATTGAAACACACCACGCAACCTATTTTCCCAATGTTGGAGTTTAACTGTCTCATCAAACCAATATTCACTTAGCATTGGTAAAATATCAAAATCTACAACATCCTTCAACCATTCCTCTGAACAATCATCCATATTACAGAAATAACTGTGACCAATACAAAATCCCTTTCCAAGTGACTTATCATTCATAATTTCCCGGTTAAGTTCCTTCACTCGTTCCACCAAACTATTGAATATCTCGTTTGAAAATCCGTTTTGATAACGGATGAAACCTTCCGAATCAAAACCCGGTTCTATATCAAAAAAACTAAAACGACGTCTTAATGCATAATCAATCATAGCCAAACTTCTATCAGCAGTATTCATCATACCGATGATGTGCAAATTCTTTGGAACAGAAAAACTCAATCCGTTATACGCAAGAGTAACCTTCTTCCCACGATAATCCGACTCTATCAACATGAGCAATTCACCAAAAATTTTACTTATATTTCCACGATTGATTTCATCGATAATAAAGAAATAGTCTTTATCAGGATAGTTTTCAGCTGTCTCACAAAACCTATAAAAAATGCCATATTTAAGTTCAAACCCGTCGTCTACAGGTTTGTATCCCATCATGAAATCTTCATAAGAGTAATTCTGATGAAATTGAATATATTCGATACGTGAATCATCTACTTCACCCATAATAGAGTAGGCTAACCTCTTAGCAGCAAATGTCTTTCCCACTCCCGGAGCTCCTTGAAGAATAATATTCTTCTTCTTTTTCAGAACAGCTGCAAGTCTGTCATACTTTGCTTCTGTCATATACACTTCTTTCAAGAAATCATCTTTTTTATATCTTTCATTCCCACCGACAGATAGTAATGAATTTTGATAAAGATTTACTTTTGACAAATCAATTCGTCTCAATGACTCTGAAAGTTCCGTTCTCAATTTCCAAACCATTAAACCTTCTTCATCTTTCTTTGCAAGACTTCCAACATACAAAACAGGCCACCACTTATTCTTCTCATCCTCAACCTGCATTACAGGACATCCTGTCTTTTGAACTATTCTTTTGGAAAGGTCAGTCGAAGTAGAAGAATAGAAGTCCTCACTCTCACCGTATTTCATTGCTAACTCCTCGCAAGTTGCCTTTCCTCCATAATCAAGCATCCGTTTCATAATCTCTAAGCTACTGACTGTAAACACTTCATTATCGTTAAGTAATCCTTTCCAGTCTTCCACCGTCAATTCCGGCGAATAATCCGTCGGCCACCATTCATCCGTTGACAGTGCATCAACATCTTTCTTTAGGTATGTCCTAATGAAAAAGCCAACGTCCATTGTCAGCGTCCTAAGCTCAGTGTCCGGATAATGGGTTTCTGTTATCTGAGAAGCAAGCATATTTTTTAATTCTTTATCCTGTTGCAACTCAGCACAGATTTCATTGTAAAAAGCTAAAAAATTACGAATATTGTTTGTATAATCACCTGTTTTAAAAATATAGTCACTATGCAACTCATCGGATACTGCTTTCACTTCCCTGAATTTGTATACATAATACTTGTCCGGATATCTTAACCAAAGATAAGTGCAGATTGGATTTTCTTTCTGATAATGATGCTTTGCACCGGAACCATACCTTTCGAGAAGAACGCCGGACTTCTGCTTGAAGGTATCGATACGCTCATATACATCCATACTCTCATCGAAGAGTATGAGAAACATCGACCTTACTTCTTTCGGAACAATTTCTGCAAACTTAATTATCATTTGTGCCGGAAAATTATCCGGTGATGCCAGTAGAGAGTCGGTCTTCGATAGAGACTTTTTCAGCATCCCTGAAAAATCATCAGCATTCACATCCCAATTATCTTGAAAACACTTTACTGCCTCCCATTTAAAATTTTCATCAGGCCATTGCTTTTGAACAAATCGTTTCTTATATTCAACCAGTATTTCCTTTAATCGAATTTTATCAAACATCGTTATGTTCTCCTCGTATCACAAAAACTTTTTTTATCCAATTCTCCAATGCTAAACTTCCTCAATCCCAATTTCCTTTAAATAATGGTAGATACCATCATAAAAACTTACTTGCATAGTTTCATCACTGTCATTTCCAGTTGGTACAAAAATAACAACCCCTTGTCGAGCACGTGTTAAAAGAACTCTGTACGCATTTTTCAAATATAGAATATTATCTTGATTGTTTACATTTTGCCACTTCGTTCCCTTAAATTCAAAATACTCAAAACGATCATTGCGAAACCTTAAATTCGCATCCCAACAAACGATAGTCCAATCAAGTTCTAAACCTTGTATATCAAATTCGGTTGCAGTTTCTTCCAAGAAGTTAGACGATCTAACATCTTCTATTCCATTCAGAAACCAATTTGGAGCATCCACTTTATTTTGTACCCACACCCCATATTTACGAAGTCGTTTTGCGCCTGAACTTGCAGTAATTCCATAACATTGAGATCCCTTAGCTTTGCCTTTTACCCATTTTTTTGCTATCTCCAAATCTCTAGTTATACAAATCGGATAATCTTTTTTAAATTTATTATACAGCGTCTTTGCAGTAGATTTATCTACATCTAAAACTGCTTTAACAAATGCTGCAACATTCTCACTTCTAAAAGAACGCAATGAAACAGATAAATGTAAGTCATCAATACGCTTATATTTAATTCCTCTCAATAAATAGTTTATATCATATCCTTTACAATACTCACTATCACTAATTTTATTTGAGATATACACATCCCACTCAGAATAATTCTTTCTTAAAGCCTCAAACCAGCCAAACATACCTCCGGATTCTCCTTTATTTATCTCTTGACCTCCACCAATTAAACATATGATAGTAGCCCAACCTTTATGTCGATTTAATATGCTTATCAAAAATTCAGGTTCTGACATATTAAAAGTGGGAACATATCCACTAAACTATTTAACGATAGCATAATGTTATCGTTAAAAGGTATTAGCTCGACAAACCGAGAATTGTAAGCATCAAGGTCTATAAAAATAAGGTCCACATTCTTCCTCATGTGTCTTC
>NZ_DBHIIC010000022.1:0-23165 GCF_057248345.1 Filifactor sp.
AAATAGTATCCGAGTATTTCTCAAAGTGTAACATATGTCTTGACAACTAAGAAAAGTATTATCATGTGGATACAGTTGTTATATACAATAAATAAACTTTATGATAACATTATTTATTTGGAGAGTATAGAATTTGATTTATGAATATTTTTCTAATTGGATAAACGGTTATGACGGGATGGTAGAATGAAGAAAAAAAAACATGTAATTGTTATAGGAGGAGGAGCATCAGGTATTGTCGCTGCCATATCTGCTAAAAGAAACGGAGCAGATGTTACTCTTTTAGAACGTAATTCTCGTGTTGGAAAAAAAATATTAGCGACTGGGAATGGCAGGTGTAATTTGACTAATTTAAATTCTGATGTTAATTTTTATAATGGTCAAAATCCAAAATTTATATATAGTACATTTGGTCAATTTGGAACTCAGGAGACTTTGTTATTTTTTGAAAAGTTAGGAATTGAATATAAAGTGGAAGGAAATGGCAAGGTTTTTCCTATGTCTGATCAGTCATCTTCTGTTTTAGATGTACTTCTATATGAATTAAATCGGCTTGGTGTTACAGTAAATATAGACTGCTATGTGATACAGTTAAAACAAAACAAGGGAAATTTCTTAGTAAAAACTTCTGACAACAGGATATTTTCATGTGATTCCATTGTTTTTGCGACTGGAGGGCATTCAATGCCTTCGAGTGGTTCTGATGGGAATGGGTATGAATTAATAAAACAATTTAATCATAGCGTTGTCCCTATATTTCCGTCGTTAGTCCAGCTAGTTTTGAAATGTGATTTTTTAAAAAGAATAGATGGAGTAAAAATTTTAGGGAGAGCGGATTTGATTGTGAATAAAAAAAGTTGTTCTACAGAAACGGGGGATATATTATTCACATCGTATGGTATTTCAGGACCACCGATTTTACAACTTAGTAGAAAAGCAGGAGAATTTTTGCAGAATAATAGAGATTGTTATATTAGAGTGTCTATATTGGATACTATGACAGAGGATGAAATAGAGCAGAGATTAGAGAGAAGATTTGAGGATAATTCTTACAAGACTATATTTGAATCAATGATAGGATTGATTAACAAGAGATTGATTCCAGTTATTTTATTAGAAGCTAATATTTCTAATCAAAATAGATTAGCATCTTCGTTGAGTAAATCAGAAAAAAAACAGATAGCTTCACTATTGAAAAAGTGGGATTTTCAAATTATTGGAACAAAGGATTGGAATAACTCTCAGGCTACGGCAGGTGGAGTAAATACAAATGAAGTTTATTCAGACACACTTGAATCAAAAAAAGTGAAGGGACTATTTTTTTCAGGAGAAGTGTTAGATATTGATGGACAGTGTGGAGGATTTAATTTGCAATGGGCTTGGTCATCCGGTATGATAGCTGGAAGAAATGCAGCTACATTATAAAGAAATTTTGTTTGGAGGAAAGGGATGCTTCGTATACAGAATATAAAACTGTCATTAGATGAACAAAAAGATAATACGGTACCAATTGAAATTATAAAGAAGAAAATATGCCAAAAATTTAAATGCGATTTAAATGAAATTAAAAATATAGAAATATTTAAAAAATCTATAGATGCTAGAAAAAAAAATAATATTCAGTTTGTATATACAACAGATGTGTCTTTTTTGAACTTGGAAACAGAAAGACATCTGATGAATAAATATGCAACAAAAGGGATTTCTCCCACACCGGACATGAGTTATGAGGAAGTGTCATCAGGAATTAACATTTTAAAAAATAGACCCGTAATTGTGGGCTCTGGACCTTCTGGATTATTTGCTACATTGTTGCTGGCCAGGCGAGGATACTCTCCTATTCTGATAGAAAGAGGAGATGAAGTTGATAATCGGATTAAGAAAATAGACAGTTTTTGGAAAACAGGAATTTTAGACACAAATAGTAATGTCCAATTTGGAGAAGGTGGAGCAGGAACTTTTTCAGATGGAAAATTGACTACATTAATAAATGATAAAAGATGTAGACACATTTTACAGCTTTTTATAGATTGTGGCGCACCTCATGATATTTTATACAATAGTAAGCCTCATATAGGAACTGATATTTTGAGAACAGTTGTTAAGAATATTCGAGCTAAAATTATAGAATATGGGGGAGATGTAAGGTTTCTTTCTCAACTAACGGATATTGTGTTAACAGAAGATAATGAATTGCATTCTATTATTTTGAATGGTAAAGAAGAAATTTTATGTGATGTAATGTTACTTGGAATTGGTCATAGTGCGAGAGATACTTTTGAGATGTTGTTTCATAATGGAATTAATATGATTCCAAAAGCCTTCTCTATTGGAGTAAGAATCGAACATCCTCAGAGCTTGGTTAATAATGCCCAGTATGGAGACAGTTTTAGTAATTTAGTTTTTGGTTCTGCAGATTACAAGTTGGTTTATCATTCTCCTAGTGGTAGATCTGCTTATACGTTTTGCATGTGTCCGGGAGGATATGTGGTAGCTGCAGCTTCTGAGGAGAATATGTTAGTGACCAATGGTATGAGTGAGTATAGGAGAGATGCTGATAATGCAAATTCAGCGCTTCTGGTAGGAGTTACACCCGATGATTTTGGTGGGCCGAGTCCTTTAGACGCCATAAAATTTCAAAGAAAATGGGAAAAAAGAGCTTTTGAATTAGGAGGAAATAATTATTTTGCACCGATTCAAAAAGTAGGAGATTTTTTAGAAAATGATATGGAACATGATGATATGACAATTATTCCTTCATATAGACCTGGTGTAAAGGTTGCAGATTTAAAAAATTGTCTACCTGATTATGTAATTGACACTATGAAGGAAGCTCTGATAGCTTTTGATAAAAAGTTGAAGGGATTTGCAAATCCGAATGCGATTTTAACCGGAATAGAAACGAGAAGTTCGTCTCCTGTTAGAATTTTAAGAGATTTAGACCATATGTCTAATCTAATAGGAATTTATCCCATGGGAGAAGGAGCCGGTCATGCTGGAGGAATTATGTCTTCTGCAGTTGATGGAATTAAAACAGCTGAAAAGATTATTAGTCGATATAGTCCACTGAAAAAATAGTATATAATAATATTATGATAGAAAGGAAGTAGTAGTGAAATTTAAAGAATTTAATTTAAGAAAAGAACATATTTTTGCACTACAAGATATGTATATTGAGAATCCTACAGATATTCAATATAAAGTTATTCCTAAAATGAGAAAAGGAAGGGACATTCTTGCACATGCTCAAACTGGGACAGGAAAAACCCTTGCATTTTTAATTCCTATTTTGGAAAGTATTCCTGATGAAACATTAGGAATAAAGAGTCTAATTATTGTTCCAACAAGAGAATTATCTAATCAGATTACCGATGTTTTAAAATACTTTCAAAAGTATAGAAGGTTGTCTGTAGTGAATGTATCAGGAGGCCATAATATTACTACACAAATTCAAAAACTACAATCAAATGCTGATATTGTTGTAGGAACACCAGGTAGAATATTAGATTTGTTAAGGAATGGAAATATCAATTTTAAAAATATAGATAGTTTTGTAATCGATGAAATGGATCAAATACTCGCATTTGGATTTATGGAAGATGTCATTCTATTGATGAATAAAACTCCAAGAAAAAAACAGGTTTGTATGTTTTCAGCAACGGTTTCTCAGGATGTAAAGAATCTATCGAAACAGTTTATGGTAAATCCTATTTATCTGACAGCCGAACGAGAAGAAGTGGTATTAGATAATATTAGTCAGTTAATTATCCAAACTAAAGATTCCAGAAAATTAAGTTCTTTAATTTATGCAATAGAAAAAATCAATCCATTTATGTGTATGATTTTTTGTAATTCTAAAAAAAATGCAGAAAAATTGTACTCAGATTTTATATATAACCAATATAAAAATATGGAATTATTACATGGAGACATGTCCCAAAATAAAAGAGAAAATGTTTTAAAAAAGTTTAGAGATTTAAAAATACAGTATTTGATTACTACTGACTTGTCTGCAAGAGGAATTGATATTGAAGGTGTTAGTCATGTGATTAACTACGATATTCCAAGAGATGTAGAGTACTATATTCATAGAATTGGAAGAACAGGACGAATGAAACAGACAGGGGTTGCAATATCATTTGTAACAGAAAAAGATATTACTAATATGGAAAAAATTCAAAAACGGATTAAACAGACAATACCTGTTGTTCATGATACGACTGATAGAGAACGTGAAAAAATAAAGTATTCTTTTTAGTGGAGTTCTATATCTTGCTTTATTTGTAAAGATAGAACACAAATTTTATCATTTAAAAAGATTATCTATCGTAGTAAAAATAGAATATCTGAGAATGGGCACTTAAGAAAGTTAAGTGCTTTTTTTATGAAAATTAATAGTTCACAATGCTGTATTATAGTTTCTTGTTATGAAAATATTTATCTAGTATTATAAAAAATAATTTCAAATAATATTGGATGAGTTTTAATTTGAGTGCTTATTCTATTTTTAATACGAGTGTATTTGATATAATTTTAATAAAAAATATAGACTCAGAATTTAATTTTTTATTTTTTGCAAGGATATATTTTATTAGTATGATATAATTATAAGAATATAAATAGATGTTGAAATAGGTTGTGATATTGATGAAAATAATATGTATAAAAATTAATTTTTTTTTAATGGTAATAGTATCATTATTAGTTATGACTTCGTGTGTAAAAATTTATACTCCGGAGGAATTGGTTAAAGCTCCTGAATTGAATATCGAAAACAAGGAAATTAAAGATGCGCTAGCTCAGATAATTCCTCAAGATGCTGTATTATATAGCACTTCAAATTTTAACAAGCTTACAAATAGTGCACTTTTACAGGGTAAATCATTTTTTTTACAAGATTTTGATAATGATGGGACGAAGGACGTTATTGCACTATACAAAAATTCTAAAATACAATCATTTGGAGTCATTATTCTAAAGAAGTATGGTGGACTTTGGGTTAAAGAGAAAGAAATAAAACTTAATTCAATAGAAATATTAGATTTTGATATTGTGGATATCGATGATGATGGTCTTGACGAAATGATTATAGGTTATATTGATGAAAGTGAAAAACGAATTCTATCTATTTTTCATGCAGAAAAGTCAGGTTTAAAAGAAATATTTAAATCTGAATATTATTCGTTTACATTTTCCAATATAGGGGCACAAAATAAATTATTTTTGTTAATTTCAAATTTTGGTTCAGAACCATTAACAAATAAGGTGAAAGTGTTTCAATTTACAGAAAATTCCTTTAGAAAAATAGATGAGCTAATCTATCCGAAAGGCTATAATCCCTATAATGTACAAGTAGGTAAAATAGATCAGAATCATTTTGGAATATTCGTGGATTTGTTTGTGTATGAATCTTATGGACAGAGTGATGTCTTAATGTTAAAAGAAGGGAAGTTAAAAAGTATCTCTTCAGGAACCAATAATATTTCTACAACGCAAGATACACCTATTGTTTGTAGTGATATTGATGGAGATGGAATCATAGAAGTTCCTCAAACGTCTTCTATCATGTTGTCAAATGAAGGCTTATCTCATAGAAAAGATCTTTTTGTTAGAAATTACTATAAGATTATTTCTTTGTCTCAGTTGAAATTAGTTGCACAAGTATATGAAGATACAGTAGATATGAAAATCCGTATAAATTTTCCGTTTGAATTTTTTAATAAAGTTTTAATTAGTAAAGATCCATATTCAAATAAGTTGACATTGTATTATTCTCCTGAAGAAATAGGCTATGAATCAGAAGGATATGCATTCTTGGAAATTTTGAGCTTAGATGTAGGGTATAAAAATAGATATAAAGATTATATTTTTGTCCATGAGGATGAAGAAAGTATTATAGTAGCTCGTCCGATTGATGAAAGTAGTAAAGTGCCTAAAAGATTTTTAAGAGATTACGAACGTATATTAAATTTATCAGAATTTCCAGACGTTTTTTTAAAAAGAATAGAGTAAAGGAGATATTTATGAAAATGCTTGTTTTAGAGGATGAAATGCCCATCAGAAGTTTTGTTACTTTAAATTTTAAGAGAGAAGGATTTGATGTTTTAGAGTCGGATACTGGGATATCTGCAATTAAAATATTTGATGAGAATCCAGATATACAACTTGCAGTATTAGATGTAATGTTACCTGATATTGATGGATTTGAGGTATTGAAGTATATTCGAAGTAAAAATAAAAATGTAGGGATTATCATGTTAACGGCACGTACACATGAACAAGATAAAGTAATGGGATTAGAGTATGGTGCAGATGATTATATTGGAAAACCGTTTAGTCCAGCTGAACTCATTGCAAGGGTAAGGTCATTGATTAGACGATTGTCTATTAAAGATGATCATACCAACATAATATTATCAGGAAAATTTAAACTAGATGTAGGAAATCGAAAATTTTTTCGTGATGATGTTGAAATTGAATTAACCCCAAAAGAATTTGAAATGTTGCAGTTATTCTTAACAAATAGACATAAATCTTTGTCTAGAGACTATATTTTAAATCAAGTGTGGGGAGATAATTATTTTGGAGATTTAAAAGTTGTCGATGTAAATATAAGAAGGATTCGAAAGAAGATTGAGGAAGACGCAGCAAACCCATCGTATTTGAAGACAATTTGGGGATATGGATATAGATGGGAAGATGAATAGGATGAAAAAATGGATTCAAAGATTAAGGTTTAACAACGTTTCTATTCGTACAAGAATTCTGCTGAGTTTTAATATTACTATCTTATTTACAATAATTATCATTCAAATTGTATTTTCAATATTTGTAAAATCATATTATTATTCTGGAGTTGAACAACTTTTGAAAGATAAGGTCAACTTTAATTCAAATTTTATTAATATTTATGCTCCTGGTAAAGATATTCATGAGAAATCAAAATTATTGATTAAGAACATGACAGGATTAGAACGAGAAAAATATTTTGTTCAGGTAATTGATTACAGCTATAATGTAGTTATGGATTTAAATGATTTTTCTAATATTTCTAAAATAACTGCAACTGATGTCAAAGAGGCAATGGATGGAAAAATAGGAGTGTCTATTGAAATAACTGAAAGTACGAATGAAAAAATAATTTCTGTTTCTATGCCACTTAGGAAGTATAATACTGTTATTGGAGTTTTAAGATACACTACATCACTTCAAGAAATTGATAGAGCCATAAAAAGGTATAATATACAAAGTACAATATTGGGAGTGTGTGTTCTGACTTTGTTTTTGTTAATCTCATTGGTTATATCTAAATCTATAACACAACCTATTCACAAGCTAAATATTGCTGCAGATGAGATGGCAAAAGGAGACTTTGATGTTCGTGCTGAAAAAGTATATGATGATGAAATAGGACAATTAGCAGATACTCTGAATTATTTAGCTTCTGAAATAACAAAATCTGAAAAAATAAAAAAAGATTTTATATCTTCTATTTCTCATGAGTTAAGAACTCCGTTGACATCGATAAAAGGTTGGGGGGAAACTTTACTCTTGGATACAGAGAAAAATGCAGAATTGAATATGGGATTGGGTATTATTTGTGCAGAAGCAGAAAGATTAGGAGATATGGTAGAAGAATTATTAGATTTTTCGCGATTAGAATCTAATTCTATGAAGGTATTTAAAGACTGGATTAATCCAAAAAAAGTATTACAAGAAGTCTATAATCAATTTTTGCCAAGAAAAGGATCTTTAGAGTTCAATTGTGAATTAAAAGGGAAAGATAGTTTAATTTATGCTGATCAAAATCGCTTAAAACAAATATTTATTAATCTAATTGCAAATTCTATGAAGTTTACTCCGCGTGGTAGTATATCTGTAAGTATAGAGGGTTTTGATGATAGAGTAGTTTTTGAAATTTGTGATACGGGCATAGGTATTTCGAAAACAGATTTAGAGAAAGTAAGAGAAAGATTCTACAAAGCAAATATCAATGCACCAGGAAGTGGAATGGGGTTATCAATCGTTGATGAAATATTAAAATTACATGATGCAACAATGGAGATTTATTCAGAAGTTGGAGAAGGGACAATAATCAAAATTTTTTTTCATGCTAACAACATTTCATATTGATAGAAAGAAGAATGAAACGCATATTTATGATAAAGGGGTATTATATTGGACAAAAAATTTACTCATTTACATTTGCATACTCCGTATAGTTTACTAGATGGTTTCGCAACTATAGAAGATACTATAATAAAAGCAAAAGAAGATGGCATGGATGCAGTAGCTATTACAGACCATGGGGTAATGTTTGGTGTTGTTGAGTTTTACAAAGTTGCATTAAAGTATGGGATCAAACCTATCATTGGTTGTGAGGTGTATGTTTCATATCGAACAAGATTTGATAAAGAGAATATTGATAAACGGTCGTATCATTTGATTTTGTTAGCAGAGAATAATATTGGATATCAAAATTTAATAAAATTAGTGTCATTAGGATTTGTTGAAGGATACTATTATAAACCACGTGTTGATATCAGTTTGTTGGAGTCGTATTCCGATGGAATTATTGCACTTTCTTCCTGTTTAGCAGGAGAGATTCAACAACACTTATTAAATAATAATTATGAGAATGCAAAGGATGCAGCTTACAGATATAGTGAGATTTTTGGAAAGGATAACTTTTTTTTAGAATTGCAGAATCATGGGATTGAAGAGCAGCAAAAAGTCAATTGTCTCTTAAGAAAACTATCCTTAGATACAGGAGTCCCATTAGTTGCAACAAATGATGTACATTACGTTAATCGTTCCGACTCCAAAATTCATAATATTCTATTATGTATTCAAATGGGAAAAAATCTTGATGAAAAAGATAGAATGGAATTTAAAACGGACCAGTTCTATTTTAAAACAAGAGAAGAAATGTATCAATTATTTCCAAAAGATAAAATTGCTCTTTTAAATACCTGGAAGATTTCTCAAAGGTGTAATGTATCATTTGATTTTAATGTAATCCACTTGCCTGAATTTGAAGTGCCTAGTTACTATACAAAAGAACAACTATTTGATGAATTATGTGAAAGAGGACTTAAAGAAAGATACTCTGATATCACTACTGATATCAGAGAACGTTTTGAATATGAAAAAAAAGTAATCAAAGAGATGGGATATGTAGAATATTTTTTGATTGTACAAGATTTCATTCGTTTTTCTAAGAAAAATAATATTATTGTTGGACCTGGAAGAGGCTCTGCAGCAGGCTCAATTATATCATTCTGCTTGCAAATTACAGATGTGGATCCGATAAAGTATCATCTCTTGTTTGAACGTTTTCTTAATCCAGATAGAATTTCTATGCCGGATATTGATATCGATTTTTGTTATGAAAAAAGAGAAAGAGTAATAGATTATGTAAAAGAAAAATATGGTGAAGATCATGTTGCTCAAATCATTACTTTTGGAACTTTTGGACCAAAAGCAGCAATTCGCGATGTGGGCAGAGTACTGGGAATTAGTTACTCTGAAGTCGATAAAATAGCAAAACAGATTCCGGAAAATATTGGAATGACAATTGAGAAAGCACTTGAAATGAATACTGAATTAAAAAAAATGTATGTTTTAGACAATAATGTTCGAGATATTATTGATTTTTCAAAACAAATTGAAGGCTTGCCACGACATGCATCAACTCATGCTGCGGGAGTCGTTATTTCAAAAAATCCAATGGATTGCTATGTACCTTTGTATATGCACAAAGATTTAGTGGCGACACAATTTCCAATGACAACATTAGAAGAACTCGGTCTTTTAAAAATGGATTTTTTGGGTTTAAGAACATTAACTGTTATTCAAAAAACATTAGAAACAATTCAAAAAGTTTATCATAAAATGATTGATTTTGGTAACATGGATACTAGTAATATCGAAGTGTATCGCTTGCTATCCAATGGTAATACTCTAGGAGTTTTTCAGTTAGAAAGTGCGGGAATGAGGAGTTTTTTAAAAGAATTGAGACCTGATACATTTGAAGATATTGTTGCGGGAATTTCTTTATACAGACCAGGACCAATGGAATCTATTCCGCTCTACATTGAAAACAAGAAAAATTCAAATAATATTTCTTACTTACATGAATCATTAAAACCGATTTTGGAAGTTACAAACGGAATTATGGTATACCAAGAACAGGTAATGCAGATTGTTCGAAATTTAGCGGGATATTCTTATGCTCGTGCTGATTTGGTTAGAAAAGCCATGAGTAAAAAAAAGATGGATGTTATGGAGGAAGAAAGAGAGTATTTTGTTTATGGAAAAATTGATCAAAGTGAAAATATTGAAATACCAGGATGCATTAGAAATGGAATACCTGAAAATATAGCAAATAAAATTTATGATGAAATGATTGATTTTGCTAAATATGCATTCAATAAAAGTCATGCTGTTTGTTATGCTATGTTGGCGTATGAAACTGCATACTTAAAGTCATTTTATCCGAATTGTTTTATGGCTGCATTATTGACAAGTGTATCTGATAGAAGTGAAAAAGTGCTTGAGTATATACGTGAATGCAAAGATCTAAAAATATCTATCTTAAAACCAGACATTAACAGAAGTAACAGCTATTTTTCTGTAGAGGGTAAGGATATCAGATATGCACTTTCTTCGATTAAAAATATTGGAATTAAAGTGATTGATGAAATCGTACAAGAAAGAAATGAAAATGGTAAATTTCAAAGTTTTGAAGATTTCATTAAAAGAATTCCACAGAATAACCTATCTAAAAGATTGGTAGAGTCTTTAATAAAAGCAGGATGTTTTGATAGTATTCACCCTAACAGAGCTTCTTTGATAGCAGCATATGAAAAGGTAATAGAGATTGTTCAATCTCAAAAGAAACACTCTATTCAAGGACAAGTCACCTTATTTTTAAATCAAGAAAGCACCTCTAGTGAAAATCTTAATTTTTTTCCACATATCTCAGATTTTTCTATTACGGAAAAACTATATATGGAAAAAGAAACAATAGGATTATATTTGAGTGGACATCCTTTAGATGAATATAAAGATGTAATTAAAGACGATAAGAATATTATTAGTATTGATGTTATAAAAAATATACCTTCACATCAACAGTTGGAGATGGAAAGTAAAAAAATTGTAATTGTAGGTATAATTTTAAGTAAAATAATCAAATACACTAAACAAAATAAAATTATGTGTTTTTTAACAATAGAGGATTTTACCGGCATGTTAGAAGTTCTTATTTTTCCAAACGTTTTTCAAAAAAATATAGAATTTCTAAATGAGGATGAATGTATTATTATTTATGGAAGTATACAATATAAGGAGGATAATAATATGATATTCATTGCCGATAGAATAGAATCATTAAAGAACAAAAAATTTAAAAAAATATATATTCAGTTAACACAAGAGAATTATTCTAGATTAAATGAAATTCAATCATTTATTAAAAATTATCCTGGAAAAGATCATGTTATATTTTTTGATTCAAAAAACAGAAAAGCTTTTGAAACAAAAGGTTTTCAGAGAATTGAATATGGAATTGACATTATAGATAAATTAAAAAAATTAGCGGGTAAAAATAATGTGAAAATAAAGATGTAAGGAGATATTATGAAAAGGATTGCAGTTTTGACAAGTGGTGGAGATGCTCCAGGAATGAATGCTGCTCTTCGAGCAGTAGTTAGAACAGCTATTTATAATGATATAGAGGTGTATGGAGTACAGAGAGGATTCAAAGGCTTAATAGAAGGAGATTTTATAAAGTTAAATGTATCTTTTGTAGGAGATATTATCCATAGAGGAGGTACTGTGTTGCGCTCTGCAAGATGCTTGGAGTTCCAAAATGAAGAATCCTGCAGAAAATGTGCGGTTGATTTATTAAATGTATTTAATATAGATGGACTTATTGTAATTGGTGGAGACGGTAGTTTTAGAGGGATGAATTCTTTAACAGAATATGGATTTTCTACAATAGGAATTCCTGGAACTATTGATAATGATTTAGCATATACAGATTTTACCATTGGATTTGATACGGCAGTTAATACAGTTGTCGAAGCAATAAGCAAATTACGAGATACAACGTCCTCACATGAAAGAATAACTATTGTTGAAGTAATGGGTAGAAGATGTGGTGACATTGCATTGTATGCAGGTCTATCAGGAGGAGCTGAGGTGATTTTAATTCCAGAGGTAAAATTTGATCTGAGTAAAATTGCAGAACAATTAATAAAAAGTAATAATAGAGGGAAAAAACAGAGCATTATTGTTGTAGCAGAAGGGGTAGGTAATACAAAATTTATATCTAATGAAATCAATCGATTGACCGGATTTGACACTATGACGACAATATTAGGTCATATTCAACGCGGTGGAAATCCCACCTCCAAAGACAGAATACTAGGGAGTATGATGGGAAATTATGCAGTGAAACTTTTACTTAACAATATAACAAATAGAGTGATTGGAATAAAAGATAATAAAATTATGGATATGGATATAAATGATGCTCTTCAGTCAAAAAAAATATTTAATAATGAAATGTATGATTTGTCAAAAGTATTATCGATTTAACCTTTTAATAATTGAGATAAAAAAGAAAATAGAGAAGGGGTAGAATTGTATGAATCCAATAAAAAAAACTAAAATTGTTTGCACTATAGGACCAGCTTCTGAAAATAAAGAAATTTTAAGACTGCTTGTTGAAAATGGAATGAATGTGTGTAGATTAAATTTTTCACACGGAAGTCATGAAGAACACCAAAAAAAAATAAATATGATAAAAGAAGTTAGAGAAGAATTAAATGAACCTATCGCCATATTATTAGATACAAAGGGTCCTGAAATAAGAACTGGTACATTTTGTCAAGAAGAAGTTGAGTTAATCACAGGACAACTGTTTACCTTGTATATGAATGATGTTATAGGAGATAATATCGGATGTTCTATTTCATATAAGGATTTGGTTTGTGATGTTAAAGAAGATGATACCATTTTAATTGACGATGGATTGATTTCAATGGTAGTTGTAGAAGTAACAAATGAAAAGATTGTTTGTAAAATTCAAAACTCCGGAGTTATCAAAAATAATAAGGGAATCAATGTTCCAAATGTAAAAATCAATTTACCTGCTATTACGCAAAAAGATAAAGATGATATAATTTTTGGAATTAAAAATGGAATTGATTTTATAGCAGCATCTTTTGTAAGAAAAGCATCAGATGTGTTATCTATTAGAGAAATTTTAGAACAAGAGAATGCTGAACATATTCAAATAATTTCAAAAATCGAAAATCAAGAGGGAATTGATAATATAGATGATATTTTAATGGTTTCTGATGGAATAATGCTTGCAAGAGGAGATTTAGGAGTTGAAATTCCAACAGAAGAAATTCCTATCGTTCAAAAAAGAATCATAAAAAAATGTAATATTTTATCAAAACCTGTTATTACAGCTACTCAAATGTTGGATTCTATGATGAGAAATCCTAGACCAACACGTGCAGAAGTAACAGATGTTGCAAATGCCATTTATGATGGAACAGATGCAATCATGCTTTCTGGTGAAACTGCTTCCGGAAAGTATCCAATTGAGTCTGTCAAAATGATGTACAACATAGCTATTAAAACAGAAGAAAATCTGGATTATAAAAATATGTTATCGAGAAAGTCTATGGCAAGAGAAATGAACATTACTAATGCAATCAGCCATGCTACATGTACAACTGCAAATGATATCGGAGCAAAAGCTATTATTACTGCAACGGAATCCGGATATACTGCAAAAATGGTATCTAGTTATAGACCTAATCAAATGATTATAGGAATTATGCATTCTTCCGTTGTAGCAAGGCAAATGGGAATTGTTTGGGGGATTCTTCCGGTCAATATCGATAAAATTACATCTTCAACTGATGAATTGTTTGAATTATCAATTGATGCATCTATTTCTAAAGGTTTAATTTCTCCAGGTGATATTGTTGTTATTACAGCAGGAGTACCTACTAGACAAACAGGATCTACTAATTTAATTAAAGTCCATGTTGTAACCGAAATATTATCTCAAGGAATTGGAATAGGAGAGAAGACAGTTATTGGAGTTGCTAGAAAGAATTTAGGAAATTTTCAAAAGAATGATATATTAATTGCAAAATACACAGAAAAAGAAATAGTTGATTGTATGAAAAATGCATCTGCTATTGTGGTAGAAGAATCAGGATTAACCAATCATACTGCAATTGTTGGCTTAAGCTTAGGAAAGACTGTAATTGTAGGTGCAAAAAATATTGTTGAAAAAGTTGAAGATGGACAAATCATTACTATATCTCCAAAAAAAGGATATGTATATAAAGGAAATGTTACGGGAGTTTAAATAAATTCCCTCAAATAACCAAATGCTTGACTGAGAAATAAAATATTAAAGTTATCTTCGATAAACAACTCTTCCTTAAATGTATATTTTGGGAATAGTTATGAAACATAAAGGTAGGGACAGAATATTATGAAAATCAATAGTAAATCAAAGAAACCTTATAATATATTAGAAAAAGAACATTCATTGATGAAAAAATGTGAAGAAATAGAAATGAAATTCCCTTCATTTTTTAGAGATTATTTTATTTTTTTGAAAGGTTCTGTATCAATTTCTTCCAGGTATGCATACTTGATTGATATCTATTCTTTTTTTGAATATTTAATTGAAACAAAGTTTTTTGAGAATGAATATGCATCTATTAAACAAATTAAGCAAAACGATTTAAAAGACATCACAGCAAGAGAAATTAATTATTATATTGGAGAATATTGTAGAAAATATGAATTAAAGAAACAAGATACTGTAGTAATATTTGAAAATCAGAGCAAGTCACTATCAAGGAAAAAATCGTCTTTAACATCTTTGTTTAAGTTTTTATATAGGAATGAACAAATGAAACATAATTTGATCGATGGATTAAATCCAATCAAATTGCCTAAATTAAATCCTGATGCAATCAAAAAATTATCTATTGATGAAACAAATGAATTAATTCATGTTATTAATACTGGTATAGGTTTAACACATCATGAAAAAGTTTATTGGGAAAAAACAAAATATAGAGACAAAGCTATTATCATGATATTTATTACTCTTGGTTTGAGGCTATCAGAGCTTGAGCAATTAAATGTCACTTCAATTAATTTTAAAAGAAAAGAAATTCTTATATTTAGAAAACGTGGAAAAGAAGTTTTGATGCCATTTAATGATACTATCGAAAATTCAATTCTTCAATATATAAATTTAGAGAGAAATCATATTATTATTAATGATGAAAATAATCCACTTTTTTTATCTCTTCAAGGTAAGAGAATGACCGGACGTCAAATTAGACAAATGATAAAAAAATACACCTCGATTGTTTTAGGAGATAACGAGGGTTATTCTCCACATAAATTAAGATCTACACTTGCTAGTTCTCTCATAGAAAGAGGTTTTTCTATTTATGATGTACAGAATTTACTAGATCATGACAATGTAACAACAACACAGATTTATGCATCTCATAAAAAAAATGTGAAAAAAAATATAATCGATAATATCGATTATATTGAAGATGAATCAGAAGACAATGCAGATAATATTTAAATTTATTTGCGACACAATACGACAGTTCCTCGTTTTGTTTCTAATTCGATTTCATTATCTGTTTTATAAGAGACAGACAATTGTCCCAATAAAGAGTCATTGATAGAATCTCCCTGATTTAAATTGAAGATTTTATCTATATTAAACTTACCTTGATAGATAGGCGCATTTATTTGGTGATTCTTTAATTTTAAGAAATATTCACACATTCTATTAGGTGTTTGTTTTGTTTCTTCGTTTAAATGAATAAGTAAATTTTCGTTAAATGATAAATTTGAAGGTTCTAAGAAATCTAACATTTGGATTATAATGGATTCGAATTGAAGAATAAGATTTATTTTCAAACGTTCTAATAGAATGGTATTTTGTCTATCAAATAGATTATTATGAGTAATGTTAAAAATATCATCCTTCTCTATTATGTTATTTTGAACAAAGGTGCATAACAGATATATAGCGGTATATTCTTCTACAGTAATTTCCTTCTTTATCCATTGGAAGAAAAAATAAGCAGCAGTAAAAGATGTTTCGATAGAATCATTCGCCAATATAATTGGTAGTAGAGAGCTTAATAGACTCCCTACTCCCTTTTTTTTCATGTGCTTATATAATTTTAATTCATCAATATAACGATTTTTATTGATTGAAATTATCTTTTTTTGTTTATCATAAAATAATGATCTTGTTGTCAAATACACTAACTCATTATTTCCATAATAAATACAATTCATATATTTTTGTTCAGTCATATTTTAAGAATCCTCAAATTTTTTACATCAAATTAAATTACATTTTTCTTGGTGCTTCCATTCCTAAAATCCAAAGTGAATTTTTAATTACTATTTGACTCGCTTGTACCAAAGAAAGATAAGCAATCTTTTCTTTTTCATTTGCAGTTAATATAGGATTGTCATGGTAAAATTTATTGAAGGCTTGACATACATCTAATACAAATCTGGTTAAGTGATGAGGTTCATATTTTTTAGCACAACGCAATAATACATCTTCAAACGAGCTCATGATTCTAATAACATTCATTGCATCATTGTTTGTAGAAAGAACAGAAAAATCTATATCTGTGTTTAAATCAACATTTGCTTTTTCTAATAGTGAACAACATCTTGCATGAGTGTATTGGGTATAAGGACCTGTTTCTCCTTCAAAGGTTAATGCTCTATCCCATGAAAAAGTATAATCTTTGATTCTTGTATTTGACAGTTCTTGGAACACGATAGCTCCAACCCCTACTTGTTTTGCAACTTCATCTAAATTTTTCAAATTAGGATTTTTTTGTCGAATGATATCTTTTGTTTTTTCAATAGCTTTGTTTAATACATCCTCTAAAAATACTACTCTTCCTTTTCTTGTAGATAACACACCCTCTTCTAAAGAGACTGTTCCAAATGCAACATGTATACAGTCATTTGCCCAGTCATATCCACTTAGCTCATGAACTTTTTTCCATTGTTTAAAATGTAACTCTTGTGGAGCACCAACTACATAGATATTTTTATAGAAATTATAAATATCTTTTCTGTATTTTGCCGCTGCTAAATCACGGGTAATATATAGAGTAGATCCGTCTTTCTTTTTGATCAATGCAGGAGGCATTCCGTATTTTTCTAAATCTACAATTTTAGCACCTTGGGAATCGGTTAGAAGATTCATTTTTTCCAAATGTTCTATGATGGCAGGCATTTTATCGGAATAAAAGCTTTCACCGGCAAGTGAATCATACTCAATTCCAAGCATACTATAAACTTTGTCAAATTCTTTTAGAGAAATATCTCTAATCCATTGCCATAATTGTACTGCTTCCGGATCTTTATCTTCTTCTAATTTTCTGAACCATTCTCTGGCTTCATCCTCTAACTCAGAATGGACTTCTGCTTCTTCATGAAATTTCACATATAATTTTAACAATTCATTGATAGGATCTTTTTCTATGACTGTACGATCTCCCCATTTTTTAAATGCGACAATCAACTTTCCAAATTGAGTTCCGTAATCACCAAGATGATTGATTGCTATTGTATTGAAACCTACTGATTGATATATTCTGTCTAAAGCATGACCTATTACAGTAGATCTGATGTGTCCGATATGAAAAGGTTTGGCAATATTTGGCGAAGAATATTCCACTATTACATTTTTATGTTTTCCATAATCAGATTTTCCATAATTTTCTTTTTCAGACAATACCATTTCTATTACCTGTTTTGCAAGTAATTTTTTATTTATAGTAAAGTTGATATACCCGGATACAGCTTTTATAGACTCAAACTCTTCTGAATCAGGTAGTTGTCTTACCAAATCTTCAGCAATTAGATTGGGTGATTTTCTAAACAATTTTGCTAGTTTAAAACAGGGAAAAGAATAATCTCCCATTTCAGGATTAGCAGGCACTTCAATTAAAGATTCGATATCAATCTCATTATTTGTAGATAAAACATTCTCTAATAACGTATATACTATATGTTTAAAATTCATAAATACTCTCCTTCTTTAGTTGTTTGATAGATAAATAAATACAAAATTGATTAATTGGTTGTACACCTATGCCTACATTTAGGGCAGATTCCAAACAAAGTAAATTCAATATGTTCTACAATATATCCATCTAAAAGATTACAAGAAGTCTTTTCTAATTGAGTATCAATATCTTGTATTTCTCTACATTTCGTACACATAAAATGTCCATGAGGCTGAGTTTTAATGTCATAATGAGCTTCCGTTTCATCAATATTCAATATATTTATTAACGAACATTCTTTCATTAAGTTTAGTGTGTTATATACAGTTGTTTTAGATAAAGAAGGAATTTCTTTAACGAGTTCAAAGTAGATATCATTTACAGTAGGATGAATATGATTATTTTGAAGAAATTCCATGATTTTTACCCTTTGAAAAGATGGTTTAATTCCATTTGACTTTAACAAAGCACTATATGATTTCAGTGAAGATATACTCATGATGTCAAAACGCTCCTTTTCTAAGTTCATTGTTCCTAATTATATCATTTAAAAAGACATTATAAAAGCATTTGAAATATTATAGAAAATAATATTGATGATTAACATATATTAAATATGAAATAAATCGAATGGATATCCTAAGGGAAAGTAAGTAAATTCCATTTTTTCTTTTTTAGTAGGATGAAAGAAAGACAGTTTGTATGCCCATAATGCAATATGACCTTTTAATTTTTCAGTTGAACCATACTTTACATCTCCAACAACAGAATGACCTCTAGATGAAAATTGCACTCTTATTTGATGTGATCTACCTGTTACTAGATTAATATTTAACAAAGAATAGTTTGATAAATGAGAGATAACATGATAGTTAAGAATACACATTTTAGCGTTTTCATCATATTTAGAACAGATTGATACAATATTTTTAGAATAAGATTTTTTTACAAAATCTTCCAATTGACCGGAAGGTGCACTAAGTTTTCCATGAACAACAGCTAAATATTCTTTTTCAACTTGATTTGATCTAATTTGTTCAGATAAACGGCTTGCAGATTTTGATGTTTTAGCAAAAACCATGATTCCGCCTGTTACTCTATCCAATCGATGAACTAATCCTAAAAAAATATTTCCAGGTTTCTGATATTTTTCCTTGATATAGTTTTTTACAAAAGTTAGCATATCGGTATCCTTAGAGTTATCCTCTTGTGATGGAATTCTGTAGGGTTTGACTATCACAATAATATGATTATCTTCGTACAGTATCTGTAATTTTTCCATAATACTCCTTTTTTATAAGTTTGAATGCTATTTCTGATTGGTTTCCTGTGGATAAATTGTATAATTATTTGCTGTAATTACAAACTTATATTCATCACTAGAAGTTTTATTTATAGCTGCATTAAACGGACCGGAATATTTTTTACTTTTTGCAACAAGTACAGAATGGGTATATTTTGTTACAATCGGATCAGTTGATTGTATTGTTTGTTTATTATTAAAACAGTTTGGATTGTCCATCAATGCCAATTCCAATGTTTCTGCAAAGCTTACAGCATTTGCAATATCTAGTTTTTGTTGAGCTGATTCTTTCACATTTTGATATTTCAACATACCGTATGTAGCAATGAGTAACAATAGAGTTATAGAAATAATAATTTCAATTAATGTGAATCCGTTTCTATGGCTTAACTTTTGTTTCATAAAGATAACCTCCTAATGTAAAAATAATTTTTAAAATTATTAATATCCCATTATTATATAATAATAGATTACTTTTGAATTTTTAATGTTTCGTTTCGTAAAATTTGAGAAAAATATTCCGGTAAAGGAGAGTAAAATTCTATAAACTCTTTGCTTCTTGGATGAACAAAACCTAAATATCCGGCATGTAATGTCTGTCCTTGTAAGCGATATTCACTCTTTCGATTAGTGTATAAAGAATCTCCAAGTAAAGGATGTCCTATATAAGTACAATGTACCCTAATTTGATGAGTTCTACCGGTTTCTAATCTAGCTTTTAGATAGGTCTTATCTTTGAAGTTTTCAATAACAGACAAATGGGTAACTGCAGGTTTACCATTTGGAACGACAGCCATTTGAAGTCTATTTTTGGGATTTCTCCCAATCGGCTGATCAATAGATAAATGAGTTGTTGTAATGTTTCCGAAAGTAATTAACTGATATTCTCTTTGAATAGAATGTTCTTTAAATTGTTCAGAAAGAAATTGATGAGCATCATTATTTTTCGCAATCACTAATATACCGGATGTATCTTTATCAATACGATGAACAATTCCCGGCCTAATATAACCATTAATTTCAGAAAGGTTACCTTTACAATGATATAAAATTGCATTAACTAATGTATGGGAATAATTCCCAGGTGCAGGATGAACTACCATACCTTTATCTTTATTCACGATTAATATATCTTTGTCTTCAAACAAAATATCTAATGGAATATTTTCAGCAGAAATTTCAATACTTTTAGGTTCAGGTATAGATATTTCGATACTATCAAAGGATTTTAACAAGAAACTTTTTTTTTCGTATTTTCCATTTACTAAAATTCGTTTTTCGTCTATCAATTTTTGAATATAGTTCCGAGATACATCGGGTAGATTAGTTGAAACAAATTGATCTAAGCGCATTCCTTCATCTTCTAATACAACAAATTCTTTTATAGAAGAAAAATTATTATTTAACGGACTCCCCTCCTTGTGTCATCATGAGATGTTCTTTATAAACATCATCTATTAAATCTCCAAATATCCAATCAATATTTGTTGGTGTAATCATAGAAAAAATAGGCCTCTTAATATCGTGTTCTTTCATATAAAGTATAATATTCATAACACTTTCTCTATCTATACCCACTAAAAAAACGAACTCAATTTTAGAAACATCTTTCGAGAAGTTGTAGTTTTCTTTTACGTATCCATCTATTCCAAGGCAGTACCCTACTTTTTGATTTAAATCAGAAGTAGTAATTTTTGATGTGAATTGATCCAGATTAAAATATTTTAATGTGGACATAATCTCATCTTCCCTTACTCCATAAATTCCATTCAGTAAAATCTTTTTCATAAATTAAGACTCCTTTATATAAAACTTTGTTCTATTACATTATATCATGATTTATTATGTTTTTGAAAATATACACAATATAATCTAAAAATTATTTTTATATTGATGAATACAACATATTGTTGTATAATTTTTAATTGTAAAAAATAATACAAGGAGGAAGCTTATGGGAAGAATACACAATATAGAAGGTAGAAAAAACAAGCAAGATTCAAAAAGAGCAGCTGTGTTTACGAAATATGCACGGTTGATTACAGTTGCCGTGAAAGAAGGTGGACCTGACCCTGAATATAATGCTTCTTTGAAAACTGCAATTGAAAAAGCGAAAGCTATGAATATGCCGAATGATAATATTGAGCGTGCTATAAAAAAAGGAACAGGAGCAGGAGATTCAGAAAACTTTGAAAGTATCACATATGAAGGTTATGGACCTGGTGGAGTTGCTATGATTATTGAAACTCTTACAGATAACAAGAATAGAACTGCTGGAAATGTGAGATATTATTTAGATAAGAATGGTGGAAATTTAGGGACATCAGGATGCGTTTCATTCATGTTTGATAGAAAAGGTATCATATTAATTAAAAAATCAGATAATATTTCTGAAGATAGTTTGATGGAAGTTGCGTTAGAAGCTGGAGCAGAAGACTTTTTATCTGAGGAAGACGGATTTGAAATTTATACTGATCCATCATCTGTTTATGAGATAAAAGATGCAATACAAGCAAAAGGATATGATATTCTATCTGCTGAAGTGAGTATGATTCCTCAAACATATACGTCAGTAGAAGGCTCAGCAGTGAAACAGCTTGAAAAACTTTTGGATATGTTGGATGATGATGATGATATCCAAGAGGTGTATACTAACCAACAAGTATAGTTCTAAAAAGTAAGAAATTGTTTAACATGAATCCTGCGTCATTACACGCAGGATTTTTACATATATCTAAAGATATTACTATTGAGTAAAAGATGTTCTCATGATTGGTACATTCTTAAAATAAAAATATCTGTTGTATTTTTTATTCTCCAACAGATACTTTATTGAACTTAGTTTATTTTTATAACAAGTTACATTTGTTGCCACAAAGAAAAGATAAGCACTAATATTCCAAGCACAATGCGATAATACCCAAAAAATTGAAAGTCATGTTTTTTGATATAAGACATTAATTTTTGAATTACTAAAATCGCCACGATGTAGGATATTACACTTCCGGAAAACACCAAAAACCATTGAAACAAATCAAAATGCAACCCCACTTTTAAAATCTTCAACATAGTAGCACCAAGCATTGTCGGAATTGCCAAAAAGAACGAAAACTCTGCTGCCGTCGTTCGAGAACACCCTAATATCATTGCACCGATAATAGTCGCTGCTGAGCGAGATGTTCCCGGAATCATTGCCAAGCATTGAAACAAACCAATCATAAAGGCTGTTTTGTAAGAAATATCATGTACCGCATTAAATTGAAACACAGACTTGCTCTTCTTCTCAAGAATGATAATTCCTATCCCCCAAAATACCAACATAACTGCTACAGAAATAGGATTAAATAAATACTTATCTATCAAATCATCAAATAATAATCCCAATACAATTGCAGGCATAACACCTATAATCACTTTTTTCCATAGTGAAACAGCGCTCTTCTTTTGTTCTGCGTTTTTTTCTTTTGAAAAAGGATTCAGTTCCTTGAAATAAATTGTAACAACAGATAAAATTGCCCCAAACTGGATAATTACATCGAATGCATTCGAAAAATTCTCCGGTGAAAGTGAAAAAAATTGATGAACCAATATTAAGTGACCTGTGCTACTTATAGGAAGAAATTCTGTAACTCCTTCTACAATTCCCAAAACCAAGACTTTCAAAAATTCAATCATACTCTAAATTCCTCTCCGATACATACTACCATCCAGTAGTTATTCTACAACTATTTTAT
>NZ_DBHIIC010000023.1:0-21807 GCF_057248345.1 Filifactor sp.
AGGTACTTAAAAATAGAGGAAGCTGTAAGCATAAAAATATAATAAAAGAAAAGAAAGAGTACCTTGAAGCTTTAATTGTTTCGTTGATTTTTCGAGTGATAAGAATAGGTGAAACATTATCAGCGTCAGCAGAAACAAGAGGAATTGATTTAAATCACAAAAAGTCATCTTATGTTACTTTGGATTTTCATGTATGCGATTACATATTGATGATGGGTATGATAGTGATTTTGATGATGAATATTTTATAAGAGTAGGAGGATTTAATAATGAATGAAAATAAATTGAAATCGAAAGACATAATTACAGTTACGTTGCTATCCTTGTGCAACATTTTGATATTTTCTTTAGGAACTTTTATGTACGCAACACCAATTACTATAGTTTTAACTCCGGTATTGTACTCATTATTACAAGGTGTCGTTTTCTTCGTCATCGGAGTCAAGGTGAGAAAACGAGGAGCATTTCTGATATATTCTCTTATTCAAGGGATTTTAGGGTTTTATCCCCCATATATTTTAATGTTTGTAATTTCAGGATTGATAGCAGAACTTTTACTATATAAAAAAGGTTATGGAAATCTAAGAGTTATTGGAATCAGTTATGTCATTCAGCAGACAATGGCTTCTATGGGAAGTGTAATTTATCCATATACTGTAGCATTATCCAAGACCATAGAAAATATGAAAGAAAAGGAGTTGTCTTCCAATATTACAGCGGCAGGCAAAATGATTTCTTCTTGGGGAACATTGGTTTTACTTGTTTTAGTGATGGTTTCTGCGATGATAGGAGCCTATATGGGAAGTAAAGTTGTAAAGAAACATATTTTAGAAAAAGAATCTAATGTATAGGGTGAAGTCATGAAAAAAGAAAAAGAACCGAACTTCTTTCAAGAAATGGATTCGTTCATAAGTCCATACAAAAAAAGATATATTTTATCTGTGCTTCTAAGTATGATTTCTGTTTTATGTGAACTTTTATCTTATGCTTTGATAGGAATTTTAGCAGGATATATTTTTAAAGGATTTCATGAAGAACGCAGTTTATATACCTTGATATTAGCGATAATTTGCAAGGTATTAGGTGTACTGTTTTCGAATATATCAACACTTATATCTCATAAGGCAGCATATTTGACATTAAGAGATTTGAGATATGCAATTTGTGATAAGTTTATTAGGTTGCCTATGGGATATTTTGATAGGAATTCCAGTGGTACACTTAAAACTATATTGGTAGATAGAGTGGAAGATATAGAAAAAACATTGGCTCATCTACTTCCGGAAATGACTGCAAATTTGATGATACCTGTTGCCATGATTATTTGGATGCTTGTGATTAACATTAAGCTTACAGGAATTATTTTTCTTTGGATTGTATTTGGCTTATCAATTGGAATGCTTATGATGGTTGGATATAAGAAAAAATATGAGGGGCAGGTACAAGCACAAAAAAATATGAATCAAGCTGTTATAGAATATGTAAAGGGAATTGAAATAATCAAAACCTTTCATATGGAAGATAGTTCGTTTACCAGATATAAAAATGCAGTCTCACATCATGCAGAGTATGCAATCAATTGGATGAAAAGTACGCAGGTTTATGCTTCTCTTTCATATAGCATAGCACCGGTATCTATATTTCCAACCATTATTGCAGGATTGATATTTTTTAATAAGGAAAGTCTTACTGAGCAAAGTTTATTTTTGTTCATGTTGGTTTCTCTTGGGATTTTCAGACCAATTGTTAAGGCGTCAAGTTACATTGATCAAATGGCACAGATGGGAACTGTTGCGAAGGAAATAAAAGGGATATTAGATTATCCGGAACTAAAGAGAAATGAGAAATCAAATTTAAAAGATAAAATGACCTACGACATTTTGTTTGAAAACTTGCAGTTTTCTTATGACGGAACAAAAAATGATGTGGATGGTGTAAATTTAGAATTGAAAGAAAAAACCATGACTGCAATTATTGGAACTTCCGGTTCAGGGAAATCGACATTGATGAAACTTTTAGCGGGATTTTGGGATTTTGAAAATGGAGATATAAAAATAGGAGGAATCAGTGTAAAAGAATTTTCGATGAACGACTTGAATACTCTTATATCTTATGTAGATCAAAATACGTTTTTGTTTGATGACAGTATCTTGGAGAATATTAGAGTAGGAAAGAAAACTGCAACTGACAATGAAGTTGTAGAAGCTGCTAAAAGGGCCGGTTGCCATGATTTTATTTCTGCTTTGCCTAACGGATATGACACGATAGCAGGAGACAGATTGTCCGGTGGTGAAAAACAAAGAATAACGATAGCAAGAGCAATTTTAAAAAATGCTCCAATTATTATATTGGATGAAGCAACAGCAAGTACAGATATTGAAAATGAAGAAAAAATTCGAGAAGCATTATTGGAGTTTACTAAGGATAAAACACTAATTGTTATTACACATAAAATTAAAACTGTCATAAATGCAGATAAGATTTTATACATGGAAAATGGAAAAATTATTTATGATGGTAAGCATGAGGAACTTATCAAAAATTGCTCACAGTATCGACATTTACATGAAATAGCAAATTGATTGGAGGTGAGAATGTGTTTGAAGCTATAAAAAGTATATGGAACTTTAGTGCGAAAAGACAGGGCGAGTTAGTCAGAATTTTGATTCTATCCTTTGTAGAAAGTATATTCATTATGCTGAAAATAATGGCAATTATTTTTGCAGTAAATGCCATGTTTCATAAAGATTTGATGGATTATTACATTTACAAGGTGATAGTACTTGGAATTGTATGTATAGTTGGGGTATTTGCTTTTGGATATTTCACGCAGTTAGGCTCTGTATCCGTTGGATTTGATATGGCGAAAGATAAAAGGTTATATTTTGGTTCGTTCTTAAAAAAACTTTATTTAGGATTCTTTAGTGAAAATTCGGTTGGTAATATCAACTCAATACTTACTACATCTATTTCTAATATAGAACAAGTTGCACCAATTATTTTAATTCATGTGATAGGTGGAATTCTATCTGCAATATCAATAGTTTTAGGAGTTGTTTATTATGAATGGCAAGTTTCTGTCATCATCATTGTAGGATTAGTCGTTTATTTTATGGTAGTCAATCATAAAATGAAAATTTCAAGAAGAGAAGCTCCTAAAAGACAACTGGCACAAACGAAATTAACGGAAAGTACCATTGAATTCATACAGGGAATAAGCGTTATTAAGTCATTTGGTATGGGAGATAAGGATGAAAGAGTGAAAAAAGATATAGATGGAAGTTGTGTTAATAATATAAATCTAGCCAAAAAATCTATTCCCTCAAGTATTGCTGCCGGACTTACGATACAGGTATTTGAAATTATGATTATTTGCTATGCGTTTTTTATGTGGAATAGTGAAAAAATTTCTCCTCAAAAAGCTATAATGCTGTTAATTATTAGTTTTGTAATATTCCAGTCCGTAGGACAAGCAGGGTCTATGCTTTCCATGATCGGTCTTTTGGATATTTCATTGGAAGATATCGGCAACATGGAAAGTGCAGAAGAAATAAAAGTTCTATCTCCTATTCAAAGTATAAAATCTAACGAAATAGAGTTTAAGAATGTGAGTTTTTCTTATGGGAAAGGAGATATTTTAAAGGGAATATCAACAACCATTAGAGCGAATTCACTGACTGCAATTGTTGGACCGTCGGGCTCGGGAAAGACAACATTCTGCAAGCTGATACCAAGATTTTATGATGTATGTGAGGGAGAAATTGTTATAGGTGGAGCAAAAATAACAAACATTGAAACTTGCGAATTGATGAAAAATATAAGTATGGTATTTCAAAATGTATATTTGTTTGAAGATACAATCCTAAATAATATTCGCTTGGCAAAGCCAAATGCCAATGATGATGAAGTTATATCTGCTGCCCAAAAAGCTTGTTGTCATGACTTTATAAAAAAATTGCCAAAGGGATATGAAACTAAAATTGGAGAAGCGGGAAGCACTTTGTCCGGTGGTGAAAAACAAAGAATAGCGATAGCAAGGGCCATTCTAAAAGATTCTCCTATTGTAATTTTGGATGAATTTACCAGTGCTTTAGATGTGGAAAATGAATACCATATTATGAAAGCAATTGATAATTTAGTAAAAAATAAAACAGTGATTATGATTGCTCATAGGTTGGAAACCGTTAAGAGAGCAGACAATATCATTGTTTTAGATAAAGGGAAAATAGTACAAGAGGGAACCCATAGTGAGCTTATAGGTCAAAATGGAATATATAAATCGTTCATTTCAATAAGAGAGCGAACAAACAAATGGAGATTTAAGTAAGTATATCTATTTTTGATATGTGGTTAAATAAATAAGTGTTTCATGGAGATAACGATGTTTTTTTGATAAAAAATTTCTTAAAAGCAAATTTCGATACAAAAATGAAATCATTTAATAGCAATAAGAGTTAAGTTAATTGCCGTTTTTGGAGGATTTTTTACACCAAGATGTAGAAGTCCTCCTTTTTTTCTCAAAAAAGCAAAACGGAGAACTAAAAAAGGAGGATAACACAACAACAAAAGAATATTACCTCTATATGAAAGGAAAAGTTTTCTTTCGTAATTTTTTGCTATGATTTTTCTTTCGATATTTCGTTCCACTCTATGAAAAAACATCACATTTCCAGATTGTAACGATGTCCTACATATTCATATCGGAGGACTCCTTTGTTATCCTCATAACATTGTTTCTTAAAAAGGAAAAAATGATCTCTTTTGTCTTTTGCATTCAATGCGTTTAGTCTAAAGTAATTTCTTCCTGTTGAGAACATCATTTTTAGGATGTCGTCCGTCAAAAATGTAAGAGGGATATTCAAATTTGCAAACGCATAAAAGTCCTCTTCAAATTTTTGGTAGTTGCTACTGAAGTAGTCAAATTGGACGCTGTTTTTTTCTAATTTATTCATTTTCAAGCACCTCTGCAAGTGTTATTCTTACTATCTGTGAATATAAAAAATTCGGCAGACTGTCCTTGGTTTTTAAATATAGTTTTTCGCCGGTCATATCATGAATTGTGCCGAGAAATGGCTCTTTTTTTAGAGTCGTGTAAAGAAGAATCTTTTGTCTGTTCAAATAGACCTGTGTCAACGACAGCATTTTTTCTTCCTCATATACCATCTCAGAAAAGTCTATGGTATCTCCCTCTTTTGACAGAGCGGTGGAATGCTCCGAGATAAAAAATCCCATCCATTTTGCCATTCCACGATCTGTATATTCCCTTGCCGATTTATAGGGCAAATAGCTTCTATCAATCATATCATTCCGTCCATTCCTTCACAGTGTCCACCAATCAATTTACTTCTCTCTTTTACTCTGGAACCTTCCATTAGAGAATTTCCTTTTTGAATCGCGAGATATCCGAAACGATCCCTGATTTCATCGACAGCTCTTTCTAATTTTTCTCTTCTTTCCATAGCTTGCACATCATCAAAAAGTGTAAAGATAGCATAGCTTTCGTCAGTGAGTTTGTCATACCGAACACCAATATTACGAACAGCACCACCTATATATTTACTTCGGAAAAGAGACAGTACATGGTTGGTTAATTCTTCCGTGCTATGTGTCGGATTTACTTTCATACTTGTGTTGATAGACTTCTTTTGTTCTTCGTAGCTAAATCCTACATGAATCGCAACAACAGTTGCTTTCTTATGAATGCGACGAAGTCTGATTGCAACTTGTTCTGCCATTTCTCGAAGTACAATTTCGATTTCGTATCGTTTGGTATAATTTCTTGGCAGGATTTGTGAGTTTCCTATCCCTTTGTTCTGTGGAATATATGGTTTGGATAGATTGCTTTCATCCACACCGTTTGCATGAAACCAAAGCTGAACACCGATGATACCGAATTCCTTTTGTAATCTATCCGGATTTGAATTTGCCAAACTTCTTACAGAGTAGATACATAACTTCTGAAGTCTTCGAGCAGTTCTTTCTCCAATCCCCCAAAAATCGGTAAGGTTTGGAATGTTCCATACTTTACTTTCTACATCCTGATAAGACCAGTTGGCTCTCATATTCCTAGTTTTTTTCGCCTCATTATCCAGTGCCAACTTTGCTAAAAGTGGATTGGCATTACTCATTCCGACTGTTGAAAAAACTCCTGTACTTTTCCAAATTTCATGTTGAATTTTGGAGCAAATAGTATCGAGTTTTTCAGAGCGACTGATGCTTTTGTCTTTGATAAAGTAGTCGAGAGAGCCGGTTAAATCCACGAAACCTTCGTCTATCGAGTAGGGATAAATCTCGTTATCGGTTGCAAAATTCTGAAGTACTTTTTTGATTTTTAGATTCTCTTCGATATAGAGTGCCATACGAGGTGAAACAATAAATGTTTTGGAAGCCCAGTCCTCAATGTATTTCACATATTCTTTTGTAATTTGAGTATTTTGCATTCGAGCTTTTTCATAACTGAACTTTCTTGTTTCTATATCGAAAGGTAAATCCCTACTTCTACCAACATTACTCTTGCCGAACACAGCTTTGAAAGTCGGAGAAGAGGCAAGAATCAGTCCGTTTGAATTATCTGCACGACTCATGACACAAAGAGAAGTTGTGAGTGGATGCAGTCCTCTTTTGACACATTCCACACTCGCATAAAAAGACTTCATATCAATAAATGCAATATCGGAATGCGGTTCTTTTGTATAATCAATTAGTCCCATAACTGTTCTCTCTTCGTTTCTTCTAACAATATTATTTGAATGATCACTAACAATCGTTCCAATCATCATCCCTTGGTTTATAGTTTTTTAGAAATCCTGAATCAGGACGTTGTAAATTGGATTGCTCTATCTCCAGTAGATTCATTTTTGCCATCTCAGATATTTTTAGATTGAGAAGATTGATATCTACTCCAAGTTCGTCTGCAAGCTCTCTATCATTTTTTGCATACTGAATCATCGTAATGATATCCTCATCGGGTATCAAAAGATGAGCTGCAAAAATATTCGCTTCCATCTCAAAACGATTGGTGGGTTGAAAGATTCGACTTTCATGAAAGGTCGCACCTTTGACACATTCTTTTCGATGTAACTGGTCATGTCCAAGCTCATGTGCAAGTACTGTCTTTCTCAAACTTCCCACATTATTGGGCAAAAAGATGAATCTGTTTCGAAAAATGACGCGATACATTCCAAGCAGAGATTCGGTTGCGTCCATATAGATGAGATGGATATTCAGGTCATGGATGAGTTCGTCAGGATTTCTTGTTTGATATTTTTTGACAAGATGATTCACCTTATCATAAATCCATTTGTTTCCCATAGTCTCACCTTATTTCTTGCGATTGCCATATTTTTTATTTTCGATTTTAGATTGCCAATAGGCTTCTTGAATCGCTTCAAAGAGAGTGTCCTTATCTTCTTCCGGAAGTTCTCCTCCGGCGAAAAGTCCGGTCATCGACTGAATCAAGCTTTGAGCATCTTTTGCACCTTTGTATCCGAAGTTTTCGGCAGAGTTCATGATAAAGTATTCTTCTTCCGTCAGTAAGTAATTTACATTGACTTCGAATATTTCTGCCATCTTTTCATAGACTTCCATTTTTCGTGGGCGTAAATCTTTTGATTCATAGTTGCTTACGGTCTTTGAGGATGTTCCTATCATGTTAGCTAACTCTACCTGAGTCAGTCCCTTACTTTCACGCAACTTCTTTATTTTTTCTCCAAAACTCATTTGATAAGCCTCCTTACTTTATTAGAAGTTAAATTTCTAAATCAAGAATAAAAGTTCTTGACAGAGGAATGTTAATTTCGTATAATGTGTTCAAAGTAGAAATTAAGTTGCTATTATTATAAATTGAATTTCTATACAAGTCAAGAAAAAATTTGACAAGTGATATGAGAGGAGATAGGAATGTCTAAAGAACAAAAATTATTGGAAGAAATGGATAGAGATATTGAATGGACAAAAGAAGTTTTAAATAATTCGGATGGGAATCTTGTTTGTTTCAGAGCAAATGAAAAAGAAGGAATCCTTCCTCACCAGATTGCAGACGGTTCACTGCTTTTTGTAAAGTGTGGAGCTTCCTATTCAAAAGGTGATTTCATTTTGATTAAGGACAAAAGGATGGGAAAAGGTGGGATGCGAATTATTAAAGCATTGAATAAAGATGAGAAAAACTATTTTGGGAAACTGGTTTTATCAGTAAAGAGGTTTGATATGGGGGTATAACGATGGCGTATTCAAAGAGAGTGAGCGAGATTGAAGCATTATACACAAATTTGGGACTTGATAAAGCGAGCGTGTGGCATAAGACAAAGGCACTTCTCAGCATCTACCGAAAAGTAGTTTGGTCTTTGCACGAAAGTGTGGACTACATTGTGGCGGAGAACATAGAGGCTTTAGGAGTGTGAATATCAAGTTCGTGCCTAATGATGAGATTATCGAAATTGTTATGTCAATAAGAATACCGGAAGGCAAACGAATCGTATTTTGTTGTAGGGAATATTACTTATCTGTAATTCACCAATACAAACGAAGAGAAATCCATGAAATATAGGGAAGTAAATTGTGAATTAGTCTGATTCAAGATAGATTTTATATGTTTCAGTAGAGAAAAATAAGTGGCTATCAACCATAAAAAATCAAAGGACTATGCATTTACAATCGGAACGGTGTAAGAAACGAAGAAGACAATTGATATCATGCAAATCTACTATTTGTAAACAAGTATTACGTTGAAGAAAAGAGAATAGTATTGACGTTTGGAAGATAAAAATGATAGATTGAGATATCTATATCAAATGACGATTGAAACATAAGGGGGATTTTATGAAAGAACATAATGATTCGCACGAGGCAGAATTTTTGGACAGACAAAAAGCTATCATAAGGACAAGTGTTATTGGAATCATCACAAACGTACTTCTTGCAGTATTCAAAGCAGTGATTGGTATCTTATCAAATTCTATTGCAATGACGCTGGATGCTGTAAACAATCTATCTGATGCATTGTCTTCTGTCATCACCATTATAGGGACAAAACTTGGAGGAAAAAAGCCTGATAAAAACCATCCGTTAGGTCATGGAAGAGTTGAATATTTAAGCTCTATGTTGGTTGCTACAATCGTTTTGTATGCAGGATTGACATCTATCGTAGAGTCAATGAAACAAATCATTCATCCTACTGAGGTGCATTACAGTTCTATATTTTTGGTTGTGATTGCAGTAGCTATAGTTGCGAAACTGATTCTTGGACAATATGTAAAAAAACAAGGAAAACACTTAAACTCGGGAGCACTCGTTGCTTCGGGTGAGGATGCGTCCTTTGATGCAATCCTTTCTGCATCTGTTTTGGTTTCTGCGATTATTTTTATGGTTTGTGGAGTATCCCTTGAAGCGTATGTAGGTGTCATCATCTCAATTTTTATTATAAAAGCCGGTATCGAAATGATGCGTGAAACAATAAGTGATATTATAGGGAAACGAGAAGACGAGAAAATGAGCAGTTATATCAGAGAAATCCTCGAATCTGAGGAAGAAGTTAGAGGAGCTTACGACTTGCATCTGTTCAATTACGGTCCGAATAGATACTACGGTTCCGTTCATTTGGAGCTTGCAGACACTATGACCGTAAAAGAGGTTGATTCTCTTACACGAAAGGTTCAACTTGAAATCTATATGAAAACAGGGGTTATTATGACCGGTATCGGTGTGTATTCGTACAATACCACGAACGAAGTAGCAGCGAAGGTTCAAAACGAAATCCAAAAAATTGTGATGTCGCATGATTGGGCACTTCAAATGCATGGGTTCTACTTAGACGAAGTGAACAAGACAATTACTTTTGATGTTGTGGTAAGTTTCGATATAGACCATGGAAAAGCGCGTGAGATACTGGAACAAGAAATTGGAACACTGTATCGTGATTATGAATTAAAAATAGTTACAGACATAGATATAACGGATTAGAACGTAGATAGAAACAATAATTCAAAGTATGTTGTAAAGAGAGTGTTTCGTTTATTGAAATTCAAAGAGGTATTGAATATGGATACGAAAAAAACAAAATCATATTATGAGAAATTAAGTCAGCATGATTTGTGCGATTGTGCATATTGTCAAAACTATGCTCATGAAATCAGAACCACCTATCCGGAGCTTACGGAATATCTTGCTTCGCTTGGAGTTGATATCGAAAAACCTTTTGAAACAATGCCTCTTGAGACGGATGAAACCGGCTATATTGAGTACACAGTTCTGTATATCGTTTGTGGTAAAATTGATGATTTTACAAAAACAGCAGTTGGTTCTGTGACTGTCAATATTGCAGATAGTTATCCGTCGACAGAGATTGAGGAACCACATTTTGTGATTGAACTATATCCTGTCCGTTTGAAGTGGGTAATTTGAATTGAATATAGATTTGACAGTATTGTCTTATAAAAATGGATATTTTCTCTATAATGGGATGAATCATTATTTGATGAGGTAATGAAGTAAGCCGAGAATTTTTAAGAAGTATAGTTAACGAGGAAGTATTATGCGAAAAATAATAAGTTGATAAACGATTTAGAGAGCCTCTCATCATTTTGGTGGGAGGTTTTTGTTGGGATAGAAGAGGTTGTTGCACAAGTTTTGACAAAAACTTTAGACAACAAGTTTTGAAAAAATTAGTAAAAAAAATTTCCAAATACCTCTTCCACCACATTTTGACTATTCTTAGTATAATATTCCTAGTATGTAGAATGTACAATTACTGAAAAATATTTGGAGAATCAAGTAGTTCAAAGGATTCAACCGGTCAGTTCTAATAGATAATCGTATTACAATAAAGAGCCTAAGTTCAAGTATTGCTTGAATTTATCAGCTCATATTCTATCTGTACTTGCTACACACCTATCGTTTTTACAGCTATGATATATGGTGTAACCATGGAATTATGCTAAAATAGAGATGATAGGAATCTACCTACAAAATATTAAAATGCCAGGTTCGTAGGTTCAGATTTCTTCGGTTAGGAGGCAGAAATGAATATCGGGATGAATATACGCAGATTGAGAGAAGAAAGAGGTTTTACGCAAGAAAAGCTTGCAGAACAGCTCAATGTCTCGTTTCAGGCAGTATCTGCTTGGGAGAGAGAAGAGTACAAGCCGGATCTTGATAATCTCATCAAACTTACAGAAATTTTGGATGTTTCCTTATCAGCAATTGTTGAACAACAGGAAACGAGGTTTCAAACGAGCGATGTCATCTATAACTGGGAACATATGAAAACCTATGTCAAAACTGTTGCCAAGAATTTTGAGATGACAGATACTTTGAAAGCGATAGATTTTGCAGTAGAGGCACATAAGGGACAGAAAAGGAAGAAATCGGATACGCCATACATCTATCATCCGCTGAACATGGCGTGCCATGCTCTTTCTATGGGAATCAAAGAAGATACTGTGATTGCTGCGATTTTACTTCATGATGTGATAGAAGATTGTCACAAAACTTCAACTGAGCTTCCGGTTGGAGAAGAAGCAAGAGAATTGGTGGTTCTTCTTACGCACGAAAAGGTAAACGGGAAAGAACGGGATACTGTGATGGGGGCATACTATCGGGAGATTGCAAAGAATCCGAAGGCCTCCCTCATTAAATGTATTGACAGATGCAACAACCTTACAACTATGTCATGGGGATTGAGTAGAAGCAGGATTTATCGGATGATAACAGAGACGGAAAAGTATTATCCTACACTTCTGAAATCGATAAAAGCCTCAGCAGAGTATCACAATGCAGCCTTTTTGCTACAGTATCATATAGAGAGTATGTTGGATATTTATAAGAGATTGCTATAGGTGATAAGGAGTGTTCAAACAATTTTTTGCAAGTTAGAAATACATCGAATGATAGAATGGATGAGAAAATTCTGTAAGTAGTTATAGTGTGAGGAAGTTTTATTGGTAGAGTGGAAATCACAACTACAACGATTGTTTTGTAAAAAATGTTGAAAATATAGTGTTCAAATGAATTTGGAAACAGAAAAAAATCTTTCTGTGATACTGTGTTGAGCTGAAAAATCTTCAAAAGACGATTCAAGGGAGAGTCATTGTATAGAGTAAAGTGGAGACCGACACTTATTGACCGAAGGAGAATATGGTGGTAGATTAGTGGGAGAGCCTTCCGTCATTTTGGTAAATGGCTTTTGCAGAAATAATAAATCAATTTGATAATACTGATGAGGAGGAAAATGAACAATGAGTTACACAATTTCTCTGTTCACCGTAGGGACAAAACAGAAAGAACAACAGTTAGGACAACCTGATTTCTTTGAAAAGGAAGAAAATCTGGAAAAATTCACACCGGAGCAACAATCAGCATTGGAAAATCGTTTGTTAAAATATCAATATCAGGCGACAGGAAATCACAGTGACGGTAAACTGTTCGAACATCCTGATTTTGGAGAAGCGTTTTTGACAGACAGTGCATTGTATTTCTCAACTTCAAATGACTTTGATTGTATCTTTGAAGTAGGAATGACAGCATCTGAATTTACAGATACCGGTGAGTTTGCAAAATATGACGTGCAAGAAGGAGGCTGGGAAGAAGTATAGAACAGTTCCATGTCTATGGAGTTGAGATATATTTGTTTAACCTTTCAAAATTTTTGATGATTTTATCAAAAATAACTTCACAGTATACAAAAGGAAGTGAAACATGGGAATCATAGCAAACTATAACTATCTGAGTAACAAAGATTTGAAGGAGCTGAAAACCTTTTATTCAGAAGAAAATGAGACCTTTGAGGAGACAGAAGAAGTGAATTCGGATGTCAAAATATCACTTGATTTAGATAAGATGTGGGATGCACTTCATTTTGTGCTTACAGGAGTAAGCAGCAGCGAACCTATCAAAAATAACCCTCTTAGTGAAGCGATTTTAGGTGTGACTTCCATTGAAGAAGTGGAAGAGTTTTTATCCTATACAGAAAAGGTAAGGATACAAGATATCGTATCTGCTCTTGAGCATTTTGATATTGAAACAGCGATGGAAACATTCAGTATGAAAGAATGCCAAAGAGCAAACCTATATCCCGATATTTGGGATGATGAAGAAGCGACGCATGAAATAAAAGAAGAACTGACAGACTACTTTTACAATCTGAAAGACTTCTATCAAAAAATATTAGAAGTAAATGGTAATGTAACGATTACGATTTGCTAAAAAAGGGATAGGAATTGTCCGTTGATTAGTGAAATGATGCAAATCTTATAACCAAGCACATAACTGTAAGATGATAATTGTGACCTCTAAACGACTAAGTTTTTGGGTTCACATCAAAAAATCTTTCAGGTATGTGCTTTTGTTATGCTTATTTTATATATGTTGTATCTGTGCAGTGATTTTATGTTTGTATGAATTTCAGAGGAAAATTTGCTGTGAAAATAAGTATGACGGGAAAAATACGAAATAAAACAGAAAGAATCCTATATTTCAGCTTTGAAATAAGATATAATAATGAATGTTAGAGATAAGTATGTGGAGGCAGTGAAAGTTAACTATAAAAAACGATGACATATGTTGGCAGTCAGAAACAGGAAGAAAGAATTGATAGAAGTAGTAAGAGTCAGTACATATACCGTTAATAAGCTCAATACAACTGAATATGTCATTGTCGAAGTTTTGGGTAAGCTTTGTCATACTTTATAAGATAATGGAATTTGAAGAGGAAGCAAATAAAGCAGGGAATTTATGGATAGAGAGGATAGACAAATGGCAGTAAAAGTGTTTGATAACCTCAATGAAATAATATGTGATGATATGGTATCTACTATCACAAAAGGTAGCAAAGTTTCTATTGCTGCAGCATGCTTTTCTATGTATGCCTACAAGGAATTGAAGAGACAGTTAGAAGAGGTGGATGAGTGCCGTTTTATATTTACATCACCTACTTTCATTACTGAAAAAGCTGAAAAACAGAAGAGAGAGTTTTACATACCGCGACTCAACAGAGAAAACAGTTTGTATGGTACAGAGTTTGAATTAAAGCTCAGAAATGAAATGACACAAAAAGCAATCGCGAAAGAATGTGTGGATTGGATTAAAAGAAAAGCAACATTTAAGTCCAATGTGACCAAAGAAAATATGGGAGGCTTTATTACTGTTTCTGATAAAAATAATCAAGTTGCTTATATGCCGATGAATGGTTTCACAACAGTTGATATCGGTTGTGAACGCGGAAACAACATTTATAATATCGTAAATCGGCTGGAAGCTCCTGCTTCTGCCTCTTATATCCAAGTATTTGAAACTCTATGGGATAATAAAAGTAAATTACAGGATGTAACAGATGTTGTTATTGAAAATATGATAACTGTATATAATGAAAACTCGCCGGAATTCATTTATTTTATGACACTATACCATGTGTTTAGTGAATTCCTTGAAGATATCTCAGAGGATGAGCTTCCAAATGAGGCAACTGGATTTAAACAGAGTAAAGTTTGGAATTTACTTTATGATTTTCAGAAAGATGCAGTACTTGCTATTATTAACAAACTGGAACGCTATAACGGATGTATCCTTGCTGACAGTGTTGGTCTTGGCAAGACCTTCACAGCACTTGCCGTTATGAAATATTACGAGAACAGAAACAAGAGCGTTCTTGTTCTTTGTCCCAAAAAACTTGCGGAAAATTGGAACACCTACAAAGATAACTATGTCAATAACCCGATTGCAGCAGATAGACTTAACTATGATGTGCTGTTCCATACAGATTTATCAAGAGCGCACGGTTTCTCTAACGGTTTGGACTTAGAAAGATTAAATTGGGGGAACTATGACCTCGTTGTAATTGATGAGTCCCATAACTTCCGTCATGGAACAGGTACGAATGCAAATACCAAGGAAAATCGTTATATGAAGCTGATGGACAAGATTATTAGAGCCGGAGTTAAAACAAAGGTTCTAATGCTGTCTGCCACACCGGTCAATAATCGATTTGTAGATTTGAAAAATCAGCTTGCTATCGCCTATGAAGGTGATTCTGAAAGTATGAATAAAAGGTTGAATACCTCAAAAACAGTTGAAGAAATCTTTAAGAAGGCGCAGAGAGCTTTTAACACATGGAGCAAGCTGGAATCAGAAACAAGAACAACAGATGCACTTCTAAGAACACTTGATTTTGACTTTTTTGAATTACTCGACAGCGTTACGATTGCTCGTTCGAGAAAGCATATTGAGAAGTACTATGATACGGTTGAGATAGGAAAGTTCCCTGAGAGAAAGAAACCTATTTCCTGTTGTCCTCAGTTGACAGACCTTGATTCGGCAATCAATTATAACGAAATATATGAACAGTTGATGTTGTTGACATTATGTATCTATACACCTTCAAATTACATCTTCCCAAGCAAAATACAGAAGTATATGGATCTTACTCATAACAAGGGAGACAACCTCACTCAAACAGGGAGAGAACAAGGTATTAAGAGATTGATGAGCATCAATCTCCTAAAGCGCCTGGAAAGCTCAGTTAATTCCTTTCGACTTACGCTCAATCGAATCAAAACTTTTATTGATAGTACAATTGAGGCGATAAATCGTTTTGAAGAGTATGGAGATAACAATATTGAAATGTATGAAGTATCTGATTTTGAATGGGATATGGATGACAGTAATACAGAGTATTTTACTGTTGGCAAAAAAGTAAAGATAGAATTTGGAGATATGGATTACAAGACTTGGCGTAAAGAGCTTATGGCAGATACAGAGATACTTGAGCTGCTGACACTTATGGTGGCTGATATTACGCCTGAACATGACAGTAAGCTACAGAAATTACTTCATCTGATATCGGATAAGATTGAAAATCCTATCAATCCGGGCAATAAAAAAGTACTTATTTTTTCAGCTTTCTCCGATACTGCCGAGTATTTGTATGAGCATGTAAGTAAATTTATGAAGCAGAAACATGGGATTGATACTGCTCTCATCACCGGATCCACTGATGGAAGAACGACAATGAAAGGATTTAAGGCAACACTGAATAATGTACTCACCTGTTTTTCACCAATTTCAAAGAGTAGAGACGTTTTGATGCCGGGTAGCAAAATGGAGATAGATGTTCTGATAGGGACAGATTGTATTTCAGAAGGTCAAAACTTACAAGATTGTGATTATCTTGTAAACTATGATATTCACTGGAACCCGGTGCGAATTATTCAGCGTTTTGGTCGAATTGATCGTATTGGGAGTAAAAATGAATACATTCAGTTGGTAAACTTCTGGCCGGATATGAATTTGGATGAGTATATCAATCTTAAGGCTCGTGTTGAGACAAGAATGAAAATTTCCATCATGACCTCTACAGGTGATGATAATCTTATCAATCCGGAAGAGAGGGGAGACCTTGAGTATCGTAAACAGCAATTGAAACGTTTACAAGAAGAAGTGGTTGATATTGAGGATATGTCCACAGGTATTTCCATTATGGACTTAGGTCTTAACGAATTTAGGCTTGATTTGTTAGAGTATGTGAAGAACAATGGAGATATGGACAAAAAGCCCAAGGGAATGCATGCTGTGGTACCTGCTACTGAAGAACTTCCGGAAGGTGTCGTATTCGTACTCAAAAATATAAACAATAGTGTAAATATAGATAATCGGAACAGAATCCATCCATTCTACATGGTTTATATCGGAATAGAGGGAGAAGTGATTTGTGACTATCTGAATCCGAAAGAAATGTTAGATGATATTAGACTTCTTTGTCGAGGAAAGAAGGAACCTATCGAAGATTTGTACCGACGTTTTAATGAAGAAACAGATGACGGAAGAAACATGACCGAGATGTCAGAGCTTTTGAGCGAAGCAATCAATTCCGTTATAGATTCCAAAGAAGAAAGCGATATTGACAGTTTGTTCACAGCGGGAGGAACTTCTGCACTGATGTCTGCAGTATCAGGGTTGGATGACTTCGAGTTGATTTGTTTTTTAGTTGTTAAGTAAACGGAGGGCGAACGATGATAGGATTGCCAAAAACAACGGAATTCAATAGGAGAATCCCAAAGAAGAAGTTTTATGAAAATATGGACATCTCACCTGTATTAAAAAAAGTATTTGTAGAGCAGGTGAAGAATATTTATTGGAGAAATAAAATTGCAGTATCTACAACGAATCTTGCAGAGGGTAAAGAGGTAACGGAGATAGAAGTATTTGAAGTTTATCTGAATAGTCCGGTGTTGGATGACGGACTACTTCGTCAGATAGATAGGGAGATTCCGTATCATATTCTATTTCTACTGGAATACCAAGAGGAGTACCAAGCATGGATTGGATACAAGGAGGCCATGTTATCAGGAAATAAAGCATTCAAAGTAAATAGCTATTATCATACAGATTGGCTAAGTGAAGAAGAACTGCCACTTAAGATTACAGGTCTTAGTCTTGACAAAGTTTATGAGAACTTTGTGCGTCAGATAGCCGGAAATAATCTGAAAGTACAGACTTTCGGGGAGAGTCTAAAAAATACGATAGAAAGAAACGAAAAGAAGCAAGTAGTTCAAAAGCAAATCGCATTGCTACAATCGAAAATTCGAAAAGAGAAACAGTTGAATAAGCAAATGCAAATGAATCATGAACTGAAAAAGTTGCGGAAGGAATTGGAGAGTTTGTAATGGAAAAGATGAAAATGGAATCACTTGATATGACTGCTCAAAATATTGAGAAAATAGGAGAGATGTTCCCTAACTGTATAACAGAAACATATGTTCGGGGGGGGGTACCGCAAGGCTGTTAATTTTGAGCTTTTAAAGCAGATGCTTTCAGATGATGTTATTGAAGGCGATGAGGCATATGAGTTTACTTGGGTAGGAAAAAAAGCATCCATTGTGGAAGCCAACAAACCGATTCGAAAGACACTTCGCCCTTGCAAAGAAGAAAGTGTAAACTGGGATACAACGGAAAACCTTTATATTGAAGGGGATAATCTTGAAGTATTGAAACTCCTTCAAGAAAGCTATCTTGGAAAAGTGAAGATGATATATATCGACCCTCCTTATAATACAGGAAATGACTTTATCTACAATGACGACTTTAAGATGAGCAGAGAAGAATACGCAGATGAACAGGGCGAATATGACGATGAGGGTAACCGGATGTTTAAAAACACCGAAACCAACGGAAGATTCCATTCAGATTGGTGTTCTATGATTTATCCAAGACTTATGCTTGCAAGAAATCTGCTTAGTGATGATGGGGTAATATTTATTAGTATTGATGATAATGAGCAAGAGAATTTAAAGAAGATTTGTGATGAGGTTTTTGGGGCGGAAAATTTTATAGCACAAGTTATTTGGAAAAAGAAATATGGGATTCAAAATGATGCACTTTACTTCTCCAATAATCATGATTTTGTTATAGTTTATTCAAAAAATAAAAATACGTATCATCAGAACCTTTTACCAAGAAGTCATGAAATGGATGCCAGATATAAAAATCCTGATAATGATCCAAGAGGTGCTTGGCAGTCTGATAATCTATCGGTTGGTCGTGTTACAGAGAAAGATATATATCCAATTATAACTCCTTCTGGTAGAGAAATTATGCCACCGGAAGGAAGATCTTGGTCTTTTTCAAAAGAAAGTATGGATAAATTGATAAATGATAATAGAATTTGGTTTGGAGAGGATGGTGGAAATGTACCAAGATATAAAAGATTTCTCTCAGAGGTAAAACAGGGAAGAACTTGTTCTACAATTTGGGAATATGAGGAAGTTTCTCATACTGATAAGGCTAAGAAAGACTTGAAGAATCTCTTTGAAGGGAAGTCTTTTTTTGATTATCCAAAGCCGATAGAGTTAATTTATCGTTCGTTAATTTTGGGAACTAATAAATCTGATATTATCCTTGATTTCTTTTCAGGCAGCTCCACAACCGCCCATGCAGTAATGCAGTTAAATGCTGAAGATGGGGGAAATCGTAAATTTATTATGGTTCAATTACCTGAAAAAACAGATGAAAAATCTGAAGCATATAAAGCAGGCTACGAAAATATTTGTGAGATAGGCAAAGAGCGTATTCGTCGTGCAGGACAGAAAATACTGGAAGATAACAGAAATAAAGAAGGGATAGAAGACCTAGATATAGGTTTTAGAGTTTTAAAACTTGACGATACCAATATGTCAGATGTGTACTACAGCCCTGCTGAATATAGTCAAAATTTACTTTCTACAATGGAATCTAATGTAAAATCAGACCGTACTGATTTAGATTTGTTGTTTGGATGTCTTCTTGAATGGGGACTTCCGCTATCACTACCATATCGTTCTGAGCAGATAGAAGGATGTACTGTCCACAACTATAACGATGGGGACCTGATTGCCTGCTTTGACGAAAATATCCCTGATAGTGTGATGAAAGAAATTGCAAAGAAACAGCCGCTTCGAGCTGTGTTTAGAGATAGCAGTTTTGCAAACAGTCCGTCAAAAATCAATGTAGGAGAATTATTTAAATTACTTGCTCCGGATACAAGAGTAAAGGTAATTTGAGGAGAAGATTACGGAAAAGATGAAAATGGAACCACTTGATATGACTGCTCAAAATATTGAGAAAATAGGAGACATCTTCCGGTTTGAATGAAATCAAAAACTCGAAATAAAAAGGTGGAAATCCGCCTGATTATTTTATCTATTATTGATACAATAACTTAGGTGTGATAGAATAAACTTGAAATAAAAAGGTGGAAAACCACCTGAATTATTCTTGTGAGGTAGTTATATGATAATTAAACGAGATTATTATCTAAAGAAAATGATAGATAAAAGAGAAAATGGTAGGATAAAGATTATTACAGGGATAAGAAGATGTGGCAAATCATATCTGTTATTTAATTTGTATCAAGAGTATCTATTGTCTATAGGAGTCAAAAGAAATCAAATGATATCGATAGCACTTGATGAAATAGATAATGTTGAATATAGAAATCCATTCCGATTGAATGATTACATTAAGGAAAAAACGAAAAACAAAAATCAAAAATACTACATTTTTATTGATGAAATTCAATTATCTGTGGCTGTAAGCAATCCCTATCTTAATAGTAAAGAAGAAAATATAACCTTTGTTGATGTGCTTCTGGGACTTATGAAACGGAGTAATTTGGATATTTATGTAACAGGAAGTAATTCCAAAATGCTTTCATCTGACTTGTTGACGCAGTTTAGAGATCGTGGGGATGAGATACATGTAAATCCTCTATCATTTGCGGAAGTTTACGATTTGTATGAAAACAAAGAGTTAGCTTTTGAACATTATACCGTATATGGAGGCATGCCATATATCTATCGTTTACAAACTGATGGGGAAAAGAATCAATACTTAAAGGACTTATTTCACGAAACATATATAAAAGATATTCTTGAAAGAAATAACATACAAAATGAGAGGGAGGTACTTGAATTACTGCTTGACTTCACATCTTCCGCCATTGGATCACTCACTAACCCGACAAAACTTTCGAGAAGATTTTTGTCAGAGAAGCAGATAAAAATATCTTCCAATACAATTTCCAAATATCTCAGTTTCTTTGAGGAGGCATATATTATATACCGTGCGAATAGATATGATGTTAAAGGTGCAAGATATTTCACAACGCCATTAAAATACTATTTTGCGGATATCGGTCTAAGAAATGCAAGATTAAATTTTAGGCAAGTAGAAGATACGCATATTATGGAAAACATCATCTATAATGACTTGCTTCGTAGAGGATACAATATAGATGTCGGTGTGGTAGAGCACGATTTTAAGAAAGACGGAAACAGAAGAAAGGTTCAACTTGAGGTTGACTTTGTGATAAACAAAGGACATCAAAGGTACTATATTCAATCGGCTTTGAATGTAGACAGTACAGAGAAAAGAGAGCAAGAAACGGCATCGCTTAAGAAAATAGATGATTCATTTAAAAAGATTGTGATTGTAAGGAGGAGCATTATTCCTAAGCATGATAACGATGGCATTTTATACATTGGAGTAGAAGATTTTTTGCTTAATGAGTCAATTATAGATTTATAAAAATATTTTGTTTGATTGATACAAGAGGGAAGTTCAACTACCGATAATGCAGTTATGAAGCTAAATGCAGAAGATAGTTGAAATCGTAAATTCATAATGGTACAACTTGATGAAAACATTGATGAAAAATATGAAGCATACATCTGAAACATACAAATAAGGACACAAAAATATCTGCGAAAGTGATAAGAAACGTATGCGTCATGCAGAACAGGATTAGAAAATCAGGAGGTGAACATAAAAAACAAAATCCATTGATGATAGATGAGTGATATATTGGATTTCATGTATTTAAATTAGATAATACAAATATGACAGATGTGCATTATAGTCCTGAAGAGTATAATAAAGTGTTACTTTCGACAATGGAATCCAATGTAAAATCAGACTGTTCTGATTTTGAGTTGTTGTTCGGATGTCTTCTTGAATGGGACTTTCGCTATCACTACCATATCATCCTGAGTAGATGAAAGAGTGAACTGTATACAATGATACTGTACATAATGATAGCGCTGGAGACTTGATTGTATGTTTTGACGAAAATATCCCTGACTATGTGATGAAGGAAATTGCAATGAAACAATCACTTAGAACTGTATTTAGAGACTGTAGTTTAGCAAACAGTCCGTCAAAAATCAATGAAGGAGAATGATTTAAACTACCGACACCGGATACAAGAATAAAAGTAATTTAAGGAGAAGCTTATGGAAAAGATGAAAATGGAATCACTTGATATGACTGCTCAAAATATTGAGAAAA
>NZ_DBHIIC010000024.1:0-19520 GCF_057248345.1 Filifactor sp.
AAGGTTATCAAATTTCACAATTTGATAAACCACTATGCTATGAAGGATATGTTGAGATTGAAGATGAATTCGGGAATGAAAAAAAGATTAGATTGATTCGCATTCATATGGAAGAAGATACTGGAAAATCTATTCATGATGTTTCGGGAGATTCTTTGATTGATTACAATAGAGCGGGTGTTCCATTAATCGAGATTGTATCATATCCTGATATGAATTCTCCGACAGAAGCATATCGATATTTGGAAAACTTAAAAGAGATTCTTTTGTTTACAGGAGTATCTGATGTAAAGATGGAACAAGGTTCTCTTCGTTGTGATGTCAATATCAATGTTGTAAGAGAAGATGGTGTTAAATCTAATATTGTAGAATTAAAGAATTTGAATTCTTTTAAGTCAGCTTTAAAAGCGATGGAGTATGAGGAAAAAAGACATATTGAACTTTTGGAAAAGGGAGAAAATTCTTTAAAAGAAACAAGAAGATGGGATGAACAAAACCAAGTGACTATTTCTATGAGAAGTAAGGAAAATGTACAAGATTATCGATATTTTCCGGAAGCGGATATTGTAGACTTTGTGATTTCAGAAGAGTATATCAATGCTGTTAAAGATAGTTTGCCTGAACTTCCATCAGAGAAAAGAAAACGCTTTATCAAAGAATATGGTGTTACTCATGATGATGCGTCAATATTGAATTCCAGTAAAGAGATTTCTGCTTATTTTGAAAAATTGATTGCTTTGACAGAAGACAAGCAAGTAACAACGAACTTTTTCTTGTCTGAGTTTTTGAGAAGATTGAAGGATTCTGATTCTACAATCGGAAATGAGAAATTTGATATCAATCAGTTTGCATTTTTGTTGAATCAAATTTCACAAAAGAAAATTAATAACAATATGGCAAAGAAAATTTTTAGAAAAATGTTTGAAGATGGAATTGATCCTAAAGACCATATAGAAAAAGAAGGATTGACACAGGTTCAAGATGAAGGGTTTATTCTTGATATTGTCAAAGAAGTCTTATCTCAAAATCCACAATCAATAGACGATTTGAAAAATGGAAAAGATAGAGCATTCGGATTTTTGGTAGGACAAGTTATGAAACAATCAAAGGGAAAAGCAAATCCTCAAATTGTAAACACATTATTGAAAAAAGAAATTGAAAGTATGTAGTACAACCATATTTATGATAGTAGTTGACAATGTGGGTAATTAGCGATATAGTTAAAGTAATTTCATAAGAAGCGATGATTAGGAGAGTATTTTATAAATAAAAACGTTCAGCGAGTCAAAGTAGGTGAGAGTTTGACAGTTTGTTATAAAAGAAGAACACCTATGAGCTTTCAACCGAAAGACGTATGTTGAGTAGACTTGAACGTATTTTCCAAGCGTTAGATTGGAAAAAGTATGTTTGTACTTTATTGAGTTGGTATTTAGCCAAGAAGTAGGGTGGTATCACGAATGATAACTCTTTCGTCCCTATATATTTCTGATAGATAATATATAGGGATGAAGGGGTTTTTTGTTTTTCAAAAATCATGATTTTTGAAAAACAGTAGTATATTCTTGTCGGTAAAGCAGAATAAAGCTTTCAAAAAAGTAGATTCTTTCATCAGAATGAAAAAGACGATATTATTTAGAGGAGGGGTATAAAATGGCAGTAGATAAGTTGATTTTACCAGAGGGGTATATAAATGAATTTTCTCTTTTGGAAACAGAGATTGCGATTAAAAGAATTAAAGATTTGTTTCAAAAGACACTATCTGAAAAATTGAATTTGACGAGAGTTTCAGCTCCTCTGTTTGTTAAGACGGATAGTGGATTAAATGACGGATTAAACGGAGTAGAGCGTCCGGTAGCGTTTGATATGAAGGATTCGGGAGATAATTTAGAAATTGTTCAATCTTTGGCAAAATGGAAAAGATTGGCATTATACAGATATGGTTTCCCTGTAAATACTGGACTTTATACTGATATGAACGCTATTCGTCGCGATGAAGAATTGGATAATATTCATTCCATTTATGTGGATCAGTGGGATTGGGAAAAAATTGTTGAAAAAGAAGATAGAACAATAGAGTATTTGAAAGATACAGTTCGAAAAATCTATCAAGTTTTTTTGGAGGTAGAAGATTGTCTAGAACAAGAATATAGTTTTTACAAGAAAGTACTTCCTTCTGAAATTTTCTTTATTGAATCTGAAGAGTTAAGAAAAAAATATCCATCCCTATCTTCTAAAGAAAGAGAGTATGAAATTACAAAAGAAAAAGGAGCAGTATTTATTATAGGAATTGGTGGCAAGTTATCGGATGGAACTATCCATGATTCTAGAGCAGCTGATTACGATGATTGGAAGCTGAACGGAGATTTGTTATTCTATGATGAGCTACTGGATGTTGCACTAGAATTATCTTCTATGGGAATTCGTGTAGATGAAGTTTCTTTAAAAAATCAATTAGAAGAAAAAAATGAAGAGTATAAGTTAAAATATGATTTTCATCAAAAAATTCAAAATCAAGTTCTTCCATTAACAATTGGTGGAGGAATCGGTCAATCTAGAATCTGTATGTTCTTTTTGAGAAAAGCTCATATCGGAGAAGTGCAAGTTTCTATATGGCCGGTAGAAGATAAGAAAATATGTGCACAAAATAACATATTTCTTTTATAATGTTAAAAAATATACTATAATTTTACTAAATGTTAGATAATGATAATCAAAAGGGGTCTTGTGATGGATGATAGAAATATAGATTTTTTAAGAAAAAACTTTGGAATCACAGAAGAAATTCTTTTTTATGAAAAAAGTGCAGAAGAGCAAATACAACATGTTTTTGAACAGTATCAAGATATACAAAAATATAACCAATACAAGGTATTGAATGCGATGCAAATATGTAGACTTTCCGATACTCATTTTAATTGGACGACAGGCTACGGATACAATGATGTCGGAAGAGAGAAAGTTGAAGAAATTTTTAGTACTGTCTTTGGCGCTGAAGATGCGTTGGTTCGTTCTAATATAGTGAATGGAACTCATGCCCTTACGTTGTGTTTACAGGGGTTGCTTTTTCCAGGTGATGTTATGCTTTCTATATCTTCTAAACCGTATGATACATTAGATAGAGTTATTGGAATTTCTGAAGATAGTCACTCCTTAGCTTCTTATGGGATTAGATATAGGCAAGTGAACTTTTTGGAAGACGGTTCGTTCGACAGGTTGTCTATTGAAAAAGAAATGAGAGAAACTCCTGATTTGAAAATGGTGTATATTCAAAGATCAAAAGGTTACAGTAATCGAAAATCTTTGTCTGTAGATGATATTGAGAGTATCGTAAAGTTTGTTAGAGACATTAATCCTAATGTAATTATTATGGTAGATAATTGCTATGGGGAATTTTTAGAGACAAGAGAACCTACAGAGGTTGGAGTAGATATTATGGCAGGTTCTCTTATAAAAAATCCAGGTGGAGGTCTTGCATTGACCGGAGGATATATTTGTGGAAAAAAACATTTGATAGATGCAATTGCTAAACGCTTAACATCGCCAAGTATAGGAAAAGAATGTGGACTTACCTTTGGAATGACAAGAACGATTTTACAAGGATTATTTTTAGCTCCATCTGTTGTAGCGGGAGCTGTAAAAGGAGCAATTTTTTGTAGTAAATTGTTTGAGAATCATGGATATAAAACGTTTCCTCAATCTAATGATGTCAGAAGTGATATTATTCAAGCAGTTCAGCTGAATTCTGCAGAAGAGATTATCGCTTTTTGTAAAGGGGTGCAGGAAGCATCTCCGGTAGACTCATTTGTATCTCCTGAGCCTTGGGAAATGCCGGGATATGACGATCCTGTTATTATGGCTGCAGGAAACTTTATTCAAGGCTCTTCCATTGAATTGAGTGCAGATGCTCCCGTTCGTGAACCGTATACTGTGTTCTTTCAAGGAGGATTAACCTATGAATACTCTAAAATCGGATCTTTATTAGCATTGAAAAATATCATAAATTTGAAAAAATAGGAGACGATATAAATGAATTTAAATAATACTCAGATAAAAAATTTGCTATTTACCATAAGTAAGAAAAATCATTCTCATCGTGAAATTATCAATATATTGACAAATCATACAGAAGTACAATTTGTTTCTTTTGTTGCGATTGATTTTAGTGGAAATGGGACAGATGAAAAAATACCTGTATCCACTTTTATAAAAGATATCGAAAGTTTGCTAACTGTTGGAGTTCAAACTGACGGATCAAGTGTAGTTTTACAAAACATTGCAACGTTAGACAATGCAAAAGTTATTATTTTACCTGATTTAGAAGTTGATTGGTTTGTGGATTATAATTTTAGGAATTTATTGGAAGATGGAGAAACTCCTGTAGGAACACTTAGAATCCCATCATTTCTTGTTCATAACGGGAAAAAAGTATGCTCCAGATCTATTTTGAAAAAAGCAGCTTTAAAATTGAAACAAGATTCTATGAAATTTTTAAAAGAACATCCTACTATTTGTGAGGAAATGGGAATACAATCGGCAGATGAAGTAGAGTCAATTGATTTAACATCAGCTACTGAATTGGAATTTTGGGTTCAAACTCCTGAAGATACGGTGGATGTAGAAAAATTGTCTGCATCTCAAAGATTAAAAGAACAATATTGGAAGCGCACAGATGGAATTGTAAGAACAGCACTTGAAAATACAATCTATATTATGGATTTATATGGATTCGATGTAGAAATGGGACATAAAGAAGTAGGAGGAGTAACATCTCCTATATCTGTAACAGGAAAATCCGAACATATCATGGAACAATTAGAGATAGATTGGAAATATGATGATGAGATTCATACTTGTGATAAAGAGCATTTTATCCGTCATTTGGTGAAAGATATCTTTCATATGCATAAATTGGAGGTTACTTTTCGAGCAAAACCAATTGAAGGAGTTGCCGGAAGTGGAAAACATGTGCATATTGGAGTATCCTGTAAATTAAAAAATGGAGAAAGAAAAAATTTATTTTCACACAAGGATTTGACAACACGATATACGACATCTTATGGACTTTCTGCATTGATGGGTATTTTGAAAAACTATGAAGTGATTAACCCTTTTGTTGCTTGGACAATTGATTCTCTCAAACGTTTAGAGCCTCATTTCGAAGCACCTATCTGTATTGTTTCTTCGTTGGGACTTAGTCCTGAGATTCCATCCAGAAACCGTTCTATTTTGATAGGTCTAATCAAAGATTTTTCAAACTCCTTGGCAACCAGATTTGAGTTGCGTTCACCAAGTCCTCATAATAATGTATATCTTATCTTGGCAAGCTGCTACCAAGCAATTCGTGACGGATTGTGGAATGCGGCAATGAATATGTCTTTGGAAGAGTTAGAAATAGAATTTTCTAAGACAGAACAGGAACAAGGTATCTATTTAGAACAGGGAAGAGAATACCGAAGTGAAAAAAATATCTTTGAATATTATAGTGAAGAAGAAAGATTTAGAAAATTTGGTATTCCACCTAAGACAGTATATGAAAATTTATTGCATTTTCAGCAATTTCCGGATAAGTTGGCTATTTTGAAAAAAGATGATATTTTTACAGATGAAATTATTGATTCCTTTGCATCATCCATCTTGGAAAAATGGGTAAATCAACTAAGTTTTCATATTATAGAGAACAATATGGAAGTGGTTCGTTCTTTTTCAATTTTACATGACAACAATCAGGATATTTCTGATTTGGATATTGTGAATTGGACCAAAATCAATGCTCTTCGTTGGGAACTGATGAAAGACAGTGTTGATAAGAAATGTTTATTTTCAAGGATAAAAAATGCATTAATGGAAAAAAATTACTCCTATGCATCGGATTTACAACTGGAAATGAATGACAAAATGTTGCTTTTAAAGACATTGTATAACTCTTATCAGAAAAATATATTTTAGAATAACAGAATTGATTTAATAGGTAAGAGAGTCTATTAGAGGTTTTTATGAAAATATTCTTAAAAACCTCTTTTTCTTTTCTAATCATGTATGTAAAACCGGAGGTAGGTCATTTTGAACATCTCCAGTTTTTAAAAGTATTATTTTACTTTAGAATCATAGCCAATTCGTCATCAGAAACAGAGTCTCCTTGAGAAATTAAAATCTCAGAAATAGCTCCGTCTGCTTTTGCAAGAATGGTAGTTTCCATTTTCATTGCTTCTACAATCATAAGAGGCTGATTCTTTTCAATCGTATCACCAGGGTTGACTAATATTTCAGCAATCGTTCCAGGGATAGGAGAAGCGATATGTTTTGGATTAGATTTATCTGCTTTTCGTTTGCTGTCTTTTTTGGTTTGAACAGAACGATCTAAGATTTCTACTTCTCTAGCTGAACCGTTAAGCTCGAAATAAACAGATCTCAAACCATTTTCATCGGCATCGCTATATCCTGTATAGCAGATATTGAGAACTTTTCCATCTTCTATTTGAACGTCAATTTCTTGCCCTTTTTCCAAGCCGTAGAAAAATACAGTGGATGGAAGGTTGCTGATATCGTTGTATAAATCAATATGTTTGCAATAGTCATCATATACTTTTGGATAGAGAGCATAACTCAAAATATTTCTTTCATTAGCAATATCTACATATTTTTCATTTAGTTGAAGTTTAATTTTTTCAAAATCTTCATTTGGAAGAAGCATTCCCGGACGTTGTGTAAGAGGAGTTTTTCCCTTCAAAACGATTTTTTGTAAATCTTCAGGAAAACCTCCATCAGGTTGTCCGATTTGTCCCATGAAATATTCTACAACAGAATCCGGGAAAGATAGATTCTCTCCTTCAGTGAGTATGTTTTCAGGAGTTAGATTATTTTTCACCATAAAAATTGCCAAATCTCCAACTATTTTAGAAGAAGGAGTTACTTTAATAATATCTCCTAATAAAAGATTTGCTTGACGATAAGCTTCTTTTACTTCTTCAAACTTATGTTCCAATCCAACTGATTTTGTTTGAGGTAACAAGTTGGAATACTGTCCTCCCGGAATTTCATATTTATAAATTTCAACAGAAGGTGTTTTTAGTTCAGATTCAAATTTTTTGTAAATTTTGCGTACCTCTTTGAAATAATTACTTACTTCATTTAACTCTTCTAAATCCAAACCTGTATCTCTATCTGTATTTTTTAGCGCTGCCACAACAGCATTCAAAGAAGGTTGGGATGTCAAACCTGACATAGATTCAAGTGCAAGATCTGCAATATCAACACCTGCCTCGGATGCCATTAAAATTGTTGCAACTGAGTTCCCTGAAGTATCATGTGTGTGTAAATGAATTGGGATATGCAGTTCTTTTTTTAGTTCAGAAATTAATTGTTTCGCAGCATAAGGTTTTAGTAGACCTGCCATATCTTTAATTCCTAAAATATGAATTCCCATTTTTTCCAATTCTTTTGCCTTTTTAATATAGTATTCTAAAGGATATTTTTTGTTATCCGGACTCAAGATATCCGAAGTATAACAAATCGTTCCTTCGACAATTTTTCCGGTATTTAAAGCAGTTTCAATTGGAAGTTTCATATTTTCTAACCAGTTCAAACTATCAAAAATTCGAAACACATCAATTCCTTGTTCCGCAGAAACCTTGATGAATTCACTTACTACATTATCAGGATAATTTTTGTATCCAACTGCATTAGACGCACGCAACAACATTTGTTGTAGTACATCCGGCATTGATTCAGACAGTTTTTCCAATCTTCTCCATGGCGATTCTTTTAAGAAACGATAAGCTACATCAAATGTAGCACCTCCCCATGTTTCCATAGAGAAGGTATCTCTAAAAATTTTATTGCAATAAGGTGCTGCCTGTAACATATCATACGTTCTCATACGAGTTGCAAAAAGCGATTGATGGGCATCACGCATGGTTGTATCGGTTACATACAATTTCTTTTCATTCAAAATCATTTGAGTAAAATCTTTTGCTCCCATTTCTTGAAATAATTGTTTGCTACTTTTTGAGTTTGCAGATAAATCAATTTTAATTTTTGGAATCTTAATGTCTGAAATAGAAGGATCGTATTTTTCATTTACGATAATATCTCCAATAAAATTCATTAATTTGCTCGCACGATCTTTACTTCCTTTTATATTAAATAAATCTTTTGTATCTTCAATGAATGATGTATAGCAATTTCCTTCCAAAAAAGTAGAATGATTAAGAACGTTGATTAAAAAAGGTACATTTGTTTTTACTCCTCTAATCCGAAATTCCTTAATGGAACGTAGTGCTTTTCTAGCTGCACCGTGGAATGTTCTATCCCAAGAAGTTGTTTTTACTAAAAGACTGTCATAGTAAGGGCTAATTTCGGAACCGGTGAATCCATTTCCTCCATCCAAACGGATTCCAAATCCCGAAGCACTTCGATACACAGATATTTTACCTGTGTCCGGCATAAAATTTGCAGTTGGGTTTTCTGTAGTGATACGACATTGGATAGAATATCCTCTGATAGAAACATCATCTTGTGAATTGATGTTTATTTCTGAAGAATAAAGAGGATGTCCCATGGCAATTAAAATTTGGCTTTGAACAATGTCTACTCCGGTTATCATTTCCGTAACAGTGTGTTCTACCTGGATACGAGGGTTCATCTCTATAAAGTAATAGTTTCCGGATTGATCTACTAAAAATTCCATTGTACCGGCGCTGATGTAGTTTACATATTTAGCTAACTTAACAGAATCAGAAAGTATTTTTTGTTTAATTGATTCGTCAAGGGAAATAGAAGGGGCAAATTCGATGACTTTTTGATGGCGTCTTTGTAAAGAACAATCTCTTTCAAAAAGATGTACAATATTTCCAAATTTATCTCCTAAAATTTGTACTTCAATATGTTTTGGACGGTGTAGATACTTTTCCATGAAAATAACGTCAGAATTAAAAGCTTTAATAGATTCGCTCATAGCATTTTTGAATTCATTTTCCATTTCTTCGTTGGAGTTTACAATACGCATTCCTCTTCCACCACCGCCGTTTGCAGCTTTTAAGATAACCGGGTAACCTATTTTTTCAGCAATCTCTTGTGCCTCTAATGAATTTTTAATAGGTTTTTGATGTCCTGGAATTGTAGGGACACGACATTCTAAAGCAACTATTTTTGCAGATATTTTATCTCCCATTTGTAACATGGTATATGGCGTAGGGCCAATAAATTCAATTCCGTTATCCAGACACATTTGTGCAAATTTAGGATTTTCTGAAAGAAAACCATATCCCGGATGAATTGCATCTACATTCTTGTCTTTTGCAATTTGAATAATTGAAGCCATATCTAAATAAGCGTCAATAGGTCCCTTGTCTTCTCCAATTAAATAGGATTCATCTGCTTTGGTACGAAACAAAGAATATTTATCTTCTTTTGAATAAATTCCAACCGTTCTAATTCCAAGTTCTGTAAGGGCGCGGAAAATACGAATTGCTATTTCTCCACGATTTGCTACTAGAACTTTTTTGAATTTTTTTATTTCCATAAAATCAGTCCTTTCCTAAAATATCAGTTCTATATATTTTGTATACGCACAATTTATATAATTAAATGACACTATATCATGTAATATATAATGTGTCAATTATTCATTTTGAATTTTTAGAATATTATACCATTTGATTGAAATTACAATGAAATAGACGACTATTATACAAAACAACATATTGAATTATATCATTCATTTTTTTGTATTATGTGAAAACAGAAGTATAAATGTGCTAACTCCTTATTAACTAGGAGTTATAAAAATACCCTCTGTACCAACAACTGGTAAAGAGGGTATTATTTAAAAAACAGTATTTTTTATGATGAAAAATGGTTGAAGAAAGGATTAGTCTGCATAGTTATCAAAATATCCTTGAATTAAAATAATAGGAGTTCCTTTGTCACCACTTCCTGAGGTTAAATCACAAAGTGAACCAATTAAATCTGTTAGTCGTCTTGGTGTTGTTCCTTGAGTAACCATAGAACCTTTCAAGTCTTTTTCTTTTTGTTGAATAGAATGAACAATAGCTTCCTTCAATTCTTCGCCCTTTAAGCTGGCAAAATCATTATCAGCCAAATATTTCAATTTTAATTCGTTTGGTTGTCCTTCCAATCCTTTAGTAAATCCTGGTGATACAACCGGATCTGCTAATTCCCAAATTTTTCCAACAGGATCTTTAAAAGCACCATCTCCATAAACTAGCACTTCCAATGTTTTTCCTGTGATTTCTTTGATTTTTTGTTGCACTTCTGTTACAAATTCGTTGGCATTTCTAGGAAATAGTTTGATAGATTCTTCCGTAGACTTATTCGAACCTAACAAACCATAATCAGGATTATATCCGCTTCCATCAATTGAAGAATTCATAATCTCATCCAAACTTAGTACTTGTTCTGCACCACTTTCTAGCAATATACGTTTTGTTCTAGCTCTTGTATGAATATCACAGTTTAATACATATTTGGTATGTTCGAGTATAGTAGCAGGATTGTTGGATAAAATAACTTCAACTTCACAATTTTGAGAAGAAATCAATTCTTTGTAGTATTCAATATAATCAATACCTGTAAAAACATGTGCTTTGTATCCAAATAACTCACGATATTTTTTTTCTGTCAAAACATCTGAATAAGGATTTATTTTTTTACAATCCAAATCATCTAATGAAATTAAGTGGTTTCCTACTTCATCGGAAGGATAATTTAATATAAGGGTTATTTTATCAACACCCTTTGCAATACCTTTCAAGCAAATAGCAAATCTATTTCTACTTAAAATAGGAAAAATCAATCCAATATGTTTACTTTTAAATTTTTCCTTCACATCATTTGCAATTTGATCAACAGTAGCATAGTTTCCTTGAGCTCTTGCTAGTACAGCTTCCGTCACTCCTAAAACATCGCGATCATTTAGCTGTATATTATCTGATTCACAAGCTTCCATTAAAGAGCTTACCACCATTGATGAAAGATCATCACCTTGACGAATAATACCGGTTCTAATACCTCTTGATATAGTTCCTACACATCTTGACATAAATTTACCTCTTTCTCTTATAGATTATAAAAGACTTAATATTTTTGTGTAAGCTATTCTCCAAACTTACAATTTATTATATACTAAACATAACGAATTAGCAAATACAAAAGTATATTTTTTTGTTTTTCAAAAAATTAATTCGATAAAAACGGAATGATATATAGAAGGATAGAATATATAGTTCGTTTTTTATTATAAAGATCTGATTTTATTTAAAATATTGTATAAAATTATTCATGATAAAAAAGAATTAAATTTAAAAAGTTACGATAGTATTTTGGAGAATAAATATGAGCAGTATATGGATGGCAAGGAAAGATAAAACGTGTGTTCAAGATATTGACGAAGGGTTAGACTTACTTTCTGTTGTAATTAAAAATCGTGGTATTGAAGATATAGAACAATATTTAAATTCAGATGAAGAAACATTTATTGATCCTTATCTTATGAAAGGTATGTACGAAACTGTAACAAGGTTACAACTTGCAATGGAGCGTGGAGAAAAGATTGTTATTTATGGAGATTATGATGTAGATGGAGTTTCATCAACATCCATTCTATTTCATTATTTCAAAGAAATAGGATACGAAGTTGGTGTATATATTCCGGATAGAAAAAAGGAAGGATATGGACTTAATGAAGATGCAATTCTTCAATTAAAACAACAGGGATATGAATTAGTGATTACTGTGGATTGTGGAATTTCTGCAATCAAAGAGGTGGATTTGAGTAATCAACTTAAGATGTATATTATTATTACAGATCATCATCAGTGTCCTGATAAACTTCCTAATGCATTCACAATTCTTAATCCTCATCAAAGTGATTGCAATTATCCGTTTAAGGAATTGTGTGGAGCGGGTATTGCTTTTAAATTAGTACAAGCTCTAAAAAAATGTAGTATCATGGAAATGATGATGTATCTTGAGATAGCAGCAGTTGCTACTATTGCAGATTTGGTTCCTCTTTTAGGAGAAAATAGAAGTATTGTCAAATTTGGATTAAAAAGTATCAATCACAATAAATTAAATTTTGGAATTCAAGCTTTGATAGAGGTTGCACAGTTAAAAGAGCAAAAAATTACTTCATATCACGTTGGTTTTCAATTAGCTCCACGAATAAACGCAGGCGGCAGATTAGATTCGGCTATGTCAGGAGTTTTACTTTTGACTACAAACTCTGTTAATAAAGCAATACAATATGCCGTTACTTTGAATGAATATAATCTACAAAGGCAGTTGGTAGAACAGACGATATTAGAGGAAGCAATCACAATGATTGAATCGGAGTCAAAGTATAGGAATAATGTAATTGTGGTGTCAGAGAAGGGGTGGAACGAAGGAGTAATTGGAATTGTATCATCAAGAATAACAGAACGTTATGGAAAGCCTTCGTTTGTATTTTCGATAGATGAGGAAGGAATTGCAAAGGGTTCCGGCAGAAGCATAGCTGAGTTTCATCTGTTCCAAGCTTTGCAAGAAATAAGTGATTGTATGTTGGGGTTTGGGGGACATAGTCAGGCTGCGGGATTATCTATCGAAGAAGAACAATTAAACATTTTTGAAAAAAATATAAACCTTATTTCGGAAAAATATTTAACTGAACAATCGTTTAAACAAAAGTTTTTTTTTGATGGTGAACTGAAAGAGGAATATTTGACGTTGGATTTTATGTATAAATTAAAGCAAATGGAACCTTTTGGAATGAAGAATCCAAGTCCTCTTTTTTTGATGAAAAATGTCAAAATAAAAGAAGTGGGGCGTGTTGGGAAGGATAAAACACATTTTCGTGGACAGATAAAAGGTTGCAATATCATAGGATTCAATTTTGGAGAACTAGCTGATGATATTTTAAGTAATCGTGACAGTGAACTTGATATTCTTTGTTCTATGGAAGAAAACATATATCGTGATGTGAAAAGTTTGCAACTAAAATTAAGAGATTATAAGTGGATTGAACAAGAGAATATGATGGATGAAATGATTCAGCTAGCAAAGTGTGTTCTACAAGAAATTTTAGAAGATGCATGTTTGTCTAAAGATATTGTTGTGTTAGAAAAAATAGATTTTACTCCGAACACATTATTTTTGACATCGGTGCCTTCTGTTCTTAATCATATAAAGAGGGAACAAATGTACCTGGATTGTGTTGCAAATCAAGTTAAATTCATTTCCAATATTGAAAAAGTAAGTTTAAAAGATTATAATAATATCATTATTTGTGATAGTCTGTCAAAGTATATTATTTCTCGTCAAACCGAATTAGATTTTGAAAAAATATACTACTTCGATTTCTGCACCAATGTGCTCAAAGAATCTATTAAAGTATTCTCTTTTCCACTTGGAAATAATATTTCTTTTTTAGAAAAGATAGAGAACAATAAAAAGATAAAGATATCCATAGATACAATCAAAAATATGACATTGGACAGAGTTTTAAAATTGTGGATACAGATTTTACTGTTACAAGAATTAAAAATGATTTCAATTCGATATTCTTTCGGTAATATTTACTTGGAAGATTTATCGATAGGAGATAGAAGAGATAATTATTTGGAATTTCTAAACAACTTAAAATCTTTTGAGAAGTGAAATATTATATTTTAGGGGAGAAATTTTATGGAGTTAAAGTCAAAAATTAGAGTGATTGAAGATTTTCCTAAGGAAGGAATCAGCTTTAAGGATATTACAACATTGTTGAAAGATGGAGAAGCTTTTCGAGAAACTGTTGATACCATTGCAGGACATTTAAAAGAAAAAAATATAGATATTATTGTTGGGCCGGAAGCAAGAGGTTTTATCCTTGGAGCTGCTGTTGCTTATGCACTTGGCGTTGCATTTGTTCCAGTAAGAAAACCTGGTAAATTGCCGGCTGAGACAAGAACTTATGAATATGATTTGGAGTATGGTGTGGATCAGTTGGAGATTCATGTAGATGCAATTTATGAAGGTGCAAGAATTGCTATTGTAGATGATTTATTAGCTACAGGTGGAACTGTAAGTGCTGTTATTAAACTAATTGAATCTTTGGGAGGCACGGTTTCTCAGTGCGAGTTTTTGATTGAATTGGAAGAATTGAACGGAAGAGAGAAATTAAAAGGATATGCTGTTGAATCTTTTGTGAAATATCCATTTTAGTTTTGATGAATAGTGCATCTTATGATAAAAGTAAGTTGTGAAAAAGGAGGGATATAAGATGCTTAGTGCTCTTTTAGATAAGATTAGAGAATATAATTCAGGTGCAGATGTATCTATAGTAGAAAAAGCATATTTACATGCATACGAAGGTCATAAAAATCAATACAGAAAATCAGGAGAAAAGTATATTATACACCCTGTTGAAGTAGCAAAAATTTTAGCTGAATTAGAAATGGATATGGATACCATAGCTGCAGGCTTGTTGCATGATGTATTGGAAGATACAGATATGACTTATGAAGAAATGGCAAGTGAGTTTGGTACAACAATAGCCGATTTAGTAGATGGTGTTACCAAACTGGGGCAAATCAAATACCAAAGTAAACAAGAAATGCAAGCAGAAAACTTTAGAAAGATGTTTTTTGCAATGGGTAAGGATATTAGAGTTGTTTTGATAAAACTTGCTGACCGTTTGCATAACATGAGAACCATGAAATACATGCCTACAGAAAAGGCAATTGAAAAATCGAAAGAAACAGCGGAGATTTATGCCCCAATTGCCAATAGATTAGGTATTTTTCGAATTAAATGGGAAATGGAAGATTTGGCATTACGATATTTGGATCCGGATGGATACCGTGAGTTGACGGAAAAAGTCTCACTAAAAAGACAAGAACGTGAAAAATATATAGAGAGCGTTATTGAGCAAATAGAGGTTAAACTTGAAGAAAATGATATTACTTGTGATATCAAAGGAAGAGCAAAACATTTTTATAGTATCTATAAAAAAATGAAGTATCAAGATAAAACTTTTGAGGAAATCTACGATTTAATGGCAGTGAGAATTATCGTGGATAATATCAAGGACTGTTATGGTGCGGTAGGGTTAGTTCATACCATTTGGAAACCAATTCCGACACGTTTTAAAGATTATATTGCAATGCCAAAACCCAATATGTATCAGTCATTACACACAACTGTAGTTGGTCCTGATGGAGAACCTTTGGAAATACAAATTAGAACATGGGATATGAATAGAATTGCAGAATTTGGGATTGCAGCTCATTGGAAATATAAAGAAAGATTTAGCTCTAATGGCAATTCTGACGGCGAAATGGAAGAAAAATTATCTTGGATAAGACAGATGATGGAGTGGCAAAAAGAAGTTTCTGATCCGGAAGAATTTATGGAGTCCTTAAAAATTGACTTATTTGCTAACAAAGTATTCGTGTTTTCTCCCCGAGGAGATGTTTTGGAATTACCGGCAGGCTCTTGTCCTTTAGATTTTGCATATAAAGTCCATTCTCAAATTGGAAATAAGTGTGTAGGTGCAAAAGTCAATTCAAGGATGGTACCTATCGATTATAAATTAAAAACTGGGGATATTGTTGAAATTATAACGTCCGGAAATTCTAACGGACCATCTAGAGACTGGTTAAACATTGTAAAAAGTTCCGGTGCTAAAACTAAAATTCGACAATGGTTTAAAAAAGAAAAAAGGGAAGAAAATATTGAAAAAGGTAGGGAACTTTTAGAGAAAGAGACCAAGAAACTAGGATATCCTATCAATGACTTCTTAAAACAAAAATATATTTCATCTGCAACGAAAACATTAACAAATGGTGTTGTAGAAGATTTGTATGCTGCTTTAGGTTATGGAGGCATTACAATAAATCAAATTATGCCTAGGTTGAAGGAAAAATATGAAGAAGATAACAAAGAACTTCTCTTAGAACAAAAAGCGTTAAAAGAAAAACAAGAGGCTGAAAAAAGAGCTAATATTGCAAGGAAACCATCTAAATCCAGTATCGGAATCCATGTTGAAGGAATTGATAATATTTTGATACGTTTGGCAAAATGTTGTAATCCGGTTCCGGGGGATGAAATTGTCGGATATATTACCAAGGGACGTGGAGTATCCGTGCATCGCAATGATTGTACTAATGTATCTTTGGATGATGGAGAAAATAGTGATAAACGTGTTGTTGTGTATTGGGATAATGATGATTTAACATCAAAAGAGTTTGAAGCTGAAATTCAAATTATAGCCTATGATAGAAAAAGTCTATTTATGGATATCACTAGATTGTTTACGGAAGAGAAGGTTTCTTTGAATGGAATTAACGCAAAAACGAATAAGGAAAATATAGCTGTTATGAACTTTGTGATACAAGTTCCTAGCGTTGATAAATTAAGAAGTATTATGAGTAAATTGAGAAAGATTGAAGGCGTTTCAGATGTGAGAAGAGCAGTCCAATAAAGCTATTAACAGGAGGAGTTTCATGAGATTAGTGATTCAACGTGTAAATCAGGCCAATGTTCAAGTATTCGGTCAAGAAATTGCAAGTTGTGGAAAGGGATTACTTGTCCTTCTTGGGGTTACACACGATGATTCCATAGAAGATGTAGAGTATTGTGTTTCTAAAACATTAGGCTTGAGAGTTTTTGAAGACGAAGATGAAAAAATGAATTTGTCCATAGAGGACATTAAAGGGGAAATTCTTGTTGTCTCTCAATTTACTTTGTATGGGGATGTTAGGAAGGGAAGAAGACCTTCTTTTATAAACTCTGCAAAACCGGATAAAGCAAATGAATTGTATGAAGAATATGTTAAATATTTACAGAAAGAGAATATTCCTGTCAGCACTGGGCAATTTGGAGCTGATATGAAAGTAGAATTAATTAATGATGGTCCTGTTACTATTTTAGTAGATAGTAAAAAAATGTTTTAGAATTATTGCTTTGATAATATAAGACCTGAACGAAGATAGAGAGGAATTATTTTAATGGAATTGAAAGTTTTTTTCCAAAATCATTATGAAATTAACAGTTATGTTTTATATGATTTAGAAACAAAGAAGGCATATGTGATAGATCCCGGGCTAAATGGTTCTACGTTAATTAAGTTTCTGAAACAGAACAATTTGAATGTAGAAATGATATTTCTTACACATGGTCATGGAGACCATATTTCTGATGTTCCTATGATATTAGACAACTATGATGCAAAGATATATGCACATAGATCAGATTCAGTACTTTTTGAGTCAGCTGAGAAAAACCATTCTCCGATGATTTCTGGAAAAATCATAGAATTTCAAGTTGACTTTTTTGTAGACGAAGGTGATCGAATCGCCGTAGGTAATAAGGTTATGGATGTCATCCATACTCCCGGACATACTAAAGGTGGAGTGTGTTTTTATTTTGAAAATATGTTGTTTACAGGAGATACTCTTTTCAAAGGATCTATAGGAAGAACGGATTTATTTGGTGGAAATTATGATGAATTACTTAATTCACTGGTACACATAGCAAAATTGGATGGAGAAACTATTATTTATCCCGGTCATGGACCAAGTACGATATTAAGAAAAGAACTGTTGACAAATCCTTTTTATAAAGGACTCATATAAATTTACAGATAGCTGGAGGGTGTAATGGATAATATTTACGGACTAAAAAGAACAAACTATTGTAATGATTTGACTATGGACTTTGTTGAAAAAGAAGTTGTATTGATGGGTTGGGTTCAACGTGAAAGAGATTTAGGTGGTTTAATTTTTCTTGATTTAAGAGATCGTACGGGAATTGTTCAGGTTGCATTTGACATTAACGATAGTGCAGAAAACTTTTCGAAAGCAAAAGAATTAGGTTCAGAGTATGTTATTGCAGTTAGGGGAGTTGTAAAAGAGAGAAGTGCAAAAAATAAAAATATTGATACCGGAGATATTGAAGTTTTTGCAAAAGAACTGCGTATTTTAAATACAGCAAAAACACCACCAATTTATATTAAGGATGATGATATTGTTGCTGAAGACTTGCGTTTGAAATACCGTTACTTAGATTTAAGAAAACCAAAAATGCAATATAATTTTTTGATGCGTCATAAAGTAACACAATCTGTTAGAAATTTTTTATCAAATGAAGGTTTTCTTGAAATTGAAACACCTATCTTGACAAAACCTACGCCGGAAGGTGCTAGAGATTATTTGGTGCCAAGTCGTGTAAACAAGGGACATTTCTATGCACTTCCTCAATCTCCTCAACTATTTAAACAGTTGTTGATGACATCAGGTATGGATAGATATTTTCAAATCGCAAAATGTTTTAGAGATGAAGATTTAAGAGCAGATAGACAACCAGAATTTACTCAAATTGACTGTGAAATGTCTTTTGTAGAGATAGATGATGTTTTGGATGTTACAGAAAGATTGATGAAAACAGTATTTCATGACGTTTTAAATATGGAAATTCAAACTCCGTTTAAGAGAATGAAATGGCAAGAAGCAATGGATAGATTTGGATCAGATAAGCCTGATATTAGATTTGGATTTGAAATCAATGATATCTCAGAAATCGTAAATGAATGCGGTTTTAAGGTTTTTGATGATGCAATTTCGTCCGGCGGTACTGTGAGAGGAATCAATTTGAACGGCTATGAAGCTGAATTTTCTAGAAAGGCTATTGATGCCTTGGGAGAAACAGCAAAAACGTATGGAGCAAAAGGTTTGGCGTGGATGCGTATCACGGAAGATGGAATTAATTCACCAATTTCAAAATTTTTAAGAGACGATGTGTTAAATGCTATTGTTAAAAAAATGGGAGCAAAAGAAGGAGATTTACTATTATTTGTTGCAGATAAAACAATGACAACATTAACTTCTTTGGGTCATATTAGATTAGAGGCTGCAAAAAAATTAGGTGTAATAGATGAAAATGAATTTGCATTCCTGTATGTAGTTGAGTTTCCGCTGTATGAATATAATGAAGAAGAAAATAGATATGTTGCAGCACATCATCCTTTCACAGCACCTGTAGATGAAGATTTGAAGCTGTTCAATTCTTCTCCTGAAAAGATGCATGCCAAAGCTTATGACATTGTATTGAATGGTGTTGAACTTGGTGGAGGTAGTATTCGAATTCATACAAAAGATGTGCAAGATAAGATGTTTGAAGCACTAGGTTTTACAAAAGAAGAGGCAGAAGAAAAATTCGGATTCTTATTAAATGCATTCCAATATGGTACTCCGCCTCATGGAGGAATTGCTTTTGGATTAGATAGACTGCTGATGTTGATGTTGAAGAGAGATAATATACGTGAAGTGATTGCTTTTCCAAAAAATCAAAATGCAATTTGCCCTATGACAGAAGCGCCTGCAGTAGCAGATGAAAATGCATTACGAGAATTGGGAATAGAGCTGTCAACAAGAAAATAAAAAAGTTATGAATCATTTTTAATTGGTTAATTGTAAAATGAAAATGAACTAAAAAATTCCATAGAAAATCACATTTGGTATAATTGAATCACCACAAAACAAAAA
>NZ_DBHIIC010000025.1:0-19396 GCF_057248345.1 Filifactor sp.
ATTGTTAGGATTCCAAGCAGAGGGCGCTTCTCCGATTGTTCATAATCGTGTTTTTGAAGAACCTAAGACAGTTGCAACTGCAATTCAAATCGGAAATCCTGCAAGTTGGACAAAGGCGACTGCCGCATTGGAAGAATCAAAGGGAAGAATTGACAGCGTGACAGATGAAGAAATATTGCAAGCACAAAAACTGTTGGCTTCAAAAGAAGGAATATTTGCAGAACCTGCTTCTGCAGCATCATTGGCAGGAGTTATCAAGCAACATGAACAAGGTTTGCTTGAAAAAGGAGCAAGAGTGGTTTGTGTGTTGACAGGAAACGGTTTGAAAGATCCAAATGCTGCCTTGTCTCAAATTGTGAATCCGCAAAAAATACGAGCAGAAAAACAAGCGGTATTAGATGTGATTTACGGGAAATAGCATATCACGATAATAAACAAAGAATATGATTGGTTCGTTGTGTGACAATTAAGATTGATGGTCACAAAGAAAATGGCTACAGATTGAAAGAAATGAACAAAGACCGGTCATGAAAATAGTATGAAAACTAGAATGAGAGAAAAGATGAAATTTGTTAGAATGGTATCATTGCAATTTTGAAATAAGGAGAGCACAAGATGAGCATAAAGGTAAAAGTAGCAGCAACAACAGCAAATTTAGGACCGGGATTTGATACGCTTGGAATGGCATTGTCTCTCTACAATGAAGTTTCTTTGGAACGAAGTGATTCAGGATTGCAGATTGAGATAGAAGGTTTTGGAAAAGGAGAAATTCCGACCAATGATGAAAATTTAATATGGAAAGCAATGAAAAAAGTGTTTGAAAAACAAGAAGTTGCAGATAAAAATTTTCACCTGAAAATGAAAAATGAAATTCCGTTATCCAGAGGTCTTGGAAGCAGTGCTTCAACAATTGTAGCAGGATTACTGTTGGCAAATGAAGTTTGCAACAAACCTTACGGATTGGATGAGCTACTTGTTTTTGCAACGGAAATGGAAGGACATCCGGACAACGTTGCACCCGCATTGCTCGGTGGGATTGTCGTTAGTGCGATGGATAGGGGAGAAGTTCTCTATCAGTGTATTGAACCGAGCAAAGAGTGGAGCACAGTCGTTTATATTCCAAGCAAGCCTTTAGCGACGAAGAAAGCAAGGGAAGTGTTGCCGACAAGTTATTCCAAACAAGATGCTGTATTCAATGTATCAAGAGCATCTATGTTGACACTCGCTATGATGAGGGAAGACTTGGATTTGGTAGGAAGAATGATGGAGGATAAACTTCATCAACCATATCGACTACCTTTGATTGAAGGATATGATAAGATTTTTGATGCAGCGAAACTAGCCGGCGCAAAAGGTGTTGCTTTAAGTGGTGCCGGTTCGACATTGATTGCTTTTTGTGAACGAAATCGAGAACAAGAGGTTCTTGATAGAATGGAAGTTGCAGTTCGTTCTAATTCTTTGGACGGAGTTTGTAAGATTCTTCATCCGTTAAAACAAAGTAGTTATTTTGAGTAGATTGTTCTCTTAGAAAGAGAAGTTTGTTTTTGACTTCTGTGTTTCAGAAAATTGGAAGTCATTTGATAGAAAAGTTGGAAATAAGCCGATAATCGGGTAGAAAAGAGGGATGGTATGGGAGTTATTGTGCAAAAATACGGTGGTTCTTCTCTTGCTACAACAGAGAGAATTCGTAATGTGGCACGTAGAATTATCGAAACAAAGAAAAAAGGAAATCAAGTCGTTGCGATTGTGTCTGCAATGGGCGATAGTACAGATGATTTGATTGCTCTTGCAAAAGAGATTTCTGACAGACCGCCGAAGAGAGAAATGGATATGCTTCTTTCAACAGGAGAACAGGTTTCCATTTCACTGTTGGCAATGGCAATTGAGTCAATGGGAGAAGATGTTATTTCGTTGACAGGACAGCAAGCCGGAATTCGAACAGATGATATGTATAGCAAGGCAAGAATTGTCAATATTGTATCAACAAGGTTGGAACAGGAAATCAAGGATAAAAGCATTGTGATTGTAGCAGGATTTCAAGGTATCAATGCCAACGATGATATTACGACTTTGGGCAGAGGCGGTTCCGATACGACTGCAGTTGCAATTGCAGCGGCAGTAAAAGCAAAGGTGTGTGAAATTTATACAGATGTAGATGGAGTCTATGCAGGAGATCCTCGTATTATCAAAGGTGTTAAAAAGTTGAATGTGATTTCTTATGATGAGATGTTAGAGCTTGCGACGCTTGGAGCTGCAGTATTACATCCTCGTTCTGTGGAAGTTGCAAAGATTCATGGAGTTACAATACACGTGCGTTCCAGTTTTACAGATGTAACAGGAACGTTGGTTCAGGAGGTAGGAGATATGGAAAAAGAAATGATTGTGACAGGAATTGCACATGATATGGATGTTGTTAAAATGGCGATTTTCGGAGTGCCGGATGAACCGGGTGTTGCATACCTGATTTTTGATGAGTTGGCAAAAGCGCATATCAACGTGCAAATGATTGTGCAAAGTGCTGAGAAAAAAGGTGTGAATGATATTGCATTCACCGTTCCAAAAAGTGATAAAGAGGAAGCGCTTGAAATCATTACACAATTCGAAGAAAAAGTTGGGGCAAATGAAGTTATTATGAAGGACGGACTTGCAAGATTAAGTATTGTGGGCGCCGGAATGATAACAAATCCGACAGCTGCTGCTCGTATGTTTATGGTATTGTCCAAGGCGGGAATCAACCTAGAAATGATTAGTACTTCCGATATTAAAGTTTCTGTAATCATAGATGCAAAACGTTGTGTGGAAGCTGCTGAAATCGTAGCAAAAGAGTTTGATTTAGTAGAAGAAGATTAGGAAGTTAAATAAAAAAGTTCTTATGAAAGTCGGAGTTTATCGAAATTCATAAGAACTTATTATTTTCGCATATTAAAAAGATGGAGGGCTTGATACCCATAAAATTTCCGCTTTGATGCCGGAAATATTGGAGATAGAATGTTCCTCATTAGGAGAAAAATAAAAACTTTCTCCTTTTTTTAATTTAAACTGTCGTTTGCCGATTGTTAGTAAAACAGTACCACGAAGGACATACCCAAACTCTTCCCCGGCATGAGGTCTATCTACTTCCGTTTTTTGTCCGGGAGGAATTTCCATCAAAATCGGTTCCATAATATTTTTTTGTGAGTTTGGGATGAGCCAGTGGATTGTAGTTTTGAGATGCTCGTTGTAGGAAGTATAGATATCATCTTTTCCATACACAACTTTATCATCAATTGCATCGTCAAAAAAAGATTTCAAATCAGTTCCCAAAACTTCCAAAATATCCATCAGCGTAGAAATAGAAGGAGAAGTTAGATTTCGTTCTACTTTAGAGATAAAACCTTTGGTTAAGTCACAACGAAGTGCCAATTCTTCTTGCGTGAGCTGGTTGAGAATGCGTAATCGTTTTATTTTTTCACCAATATCCATTTCAAATCTCCTTATATTCTCCAAAAAAATATCCACAAAACCATTTGAATTTATAGTATAATAAAACAATATGATAGAATAATTGTTATGTAACAAACATTACAATAGTATCATGAATTATTTTAGAAATCAAGGAGAATCAAATACGATGAGGATAAACCAATATATTGCGCACTGCGGAATATCGTCAAGAAGAAAAGCAGATCAACTGATTGAAGAAGGCAGAGTGTTTGTCAACGGAAAAAAGGTTACAAGTCCAGGCATGCAGGTAGAAGAAGGAAATGATATGGTTAAAGTAGACGGGAAGATTATTTCTGCAGAAGTCAATAAAGTCTACTATATGTTGAACAAACCGCTTCGATACATCAGTGCAGTATCGGATGACAGAGGAAGAAATACAGTTTTGGAATTATTCCGTACAAAAGAGAGAATCTATCCTGTTGGAAGATTGGATTATATGTCTACCGGTTTATTGCTTTTGACCAATGACGGAGAGCTGGCAAATCGATTGATTCATCCAAGATACCACTTAGAAAAAACTTATTTTGTTCAAGTGAAAGGAGATGCTCCTGAGAATTTGAAAGAACGGTTCCAAAAAGGAATGTTTTTGGACGGATACAAGACGAAACCGGCAGAGTTGGAATTTTTGGGTAAAAGAGATGGAATCATCAAATATAAAGTGATTTTGCGTGAAGGACGAAACAGACAAATCAGAAAGATGTTTGAAGCAGCTCGGTTGAAAGTAGTTTCTTTGAAACGAATCTCGATGGGAGATTTGTATATCGGAAACCTGAAAGAAGGAGAGTATAGAGTTTTGACAAGCAAGGAAGTGCAATACCTTAAGAAAGTTAGCGGACTGAAAGAAAATACAAAGTAACAGGAGGTTTTCTTGTGTTGGATGTGCAAAAAATTGGAAATGGTAATAATTTGATAGAGTATATCGAAACCATTTTTTCCGACTTATCAAAGGGACATAAGATTTTGGCAAAGTATATCATTTCAAATTATGATAAGGCAGCTTTTATGACAGCAGAGAGCCTGGCGAAAGCGACAGGAGTCAGCCAAGCGACAGTAGTTCGTTTTGCCAATCGATTGGGTTACGAAAGCTACACGTATTTTCAAAAAGATTTGCAGGAACTGGTAAAAAAACGTATTACCATTGTGCAACGTGCAGAGATGGCAAATAAGTTTGAAAAGGGAAGTATTTTGAAACAGGTATTACATGCCGATGCTGAAAATATCAAAAGTACTCTTGAAGAATTAGATGAAGAACGATTCAATCATGTGGTAGATATGATTTTTCATTCTAGAAAGACGTATATAGTCGGTTTGAGAAGCTCAGGGATTGTATCGGATTATTTGGGATATTATTTGAATTTTTTAATTGATAATGTTGAAATTGTACGATATGGAATCAACGATGTTTTTGAGCAGATCTTGAAAGTGAGAGAAGACGATGTTGTCATTGGTATCAGCTTTCCAAGATATTCTAAAAGAACATTTGAATTGATGAAGTACGCTCAAGAACAAGGAGCCAGCACCATAGCGATTACAGACAGTAATTTTTCACCGATTGCAGAGTGTTCTAAGGAAGTTTTGATTGCCAAGAGCAACTTGGCATCTTTTGTTGACTCTCTTGTTGCACCGCTCAGTATGGCAAATGCACTCATTATTGCAGTCAGTATGAAAAAGCGTGAGGAAACACAAGCTCATTTCTCCAAGTTAGAGAAAATTTGGAGTAAGTATGATATTTATTAACTACCATTCATATCAAAATTGGGAGGGCAAAGATGATTGTAGCAATTGACGGACCTGCAGGCTCCGGAAAGAGTACGATTGCCAAAAGAACGGCAGAACAGCTTGGATTTGTATATATTGATACCGGGGCGATGTATCGTGCATTAACTTACGGTTATTTACAAGCACCGATTGACTTTTCCAAAAGAGAAGAACGTCTTGCTTTTTTGAAACGGATGAAAGTCGGATTCAATCAAAAAAATGAAATTATGCTCAATGATATTGTCATCAAAGACGAAATTCGCACATCAGAAGTAAGCGAAACAGTTTCTTATGTTTGTTCATTTCCGGAGATTCGTGAAGCGATGACACAGTTACAAAGAGAGCTTGCAAAGGAACATTCCGTCATTATGGATGGGAGGGATATTGGGACAAGTGTATTTCCCAATGCCGACTTGAAGTTGTTTTTCGTTGCGGACAGTAAAGAAAGAGCAAGGAGAAGACAACTTGATTATCTTGCAAAAGGAATTGAAAAAACAGTGGAAGAAGTAGAAGAAGAAATTGTCAAACGAGATGAATTGGATTCCTCAAGAGAACTATCTCCACTGTGCAAGGCCAAAGATGCGATTGAAATAGATACTACAGCATTATCGATTGAAGAAGTGTGTGAAAAGATTTTTTTACTGGTGAACGAGAGAAGAGGAGTGTAAAGAATGAAATCATACTGTGTGTCATTAAATAGGGAAAAATTGGTTCCTCACATAGAAGAAATTTTGGCTGATAAATGTTGTTGCGAATTTGTGCATAAGAAGAGATACCCTTGTGAAGATGGATATATTGAAATGATGCTTTTTGAAAAATTACATCTTAGAACAACTTCCTATTCCGGATTGACAGTTGTTTTGGTGTCCAGAGAGGGAGTGTGCTATGCAGATGTAATTGCATTTGCAAGTGGAGACGGGATTATGAATATTGATTGGGGAGCTGGAAGTTCCCTTGCAAAAGAAGTTGTAACAGTGTTAGAGGAGTTTGCTTAAATAGGAGATTTCGTAGGATAAATGGAATTGTAGAGTAGGGAATATAGAAAGAGAAGACACAGTAAGAACGGAGAGTGAAAAGAGTGTATCGTTTTTTAAGGAATCTATTAAAACCGTTTGTAATGTTTTTTTATCAATTGAAGATAGAGGGAAAGGAACATATTCCGACAAACGGTGCGGCTATTCTTGCGCCGAATCATAGAAGTAACTGGGATCCGGTTTGGGTTGCTTTTGTTACAACTCGTGAGATTTCTTTTTTGTCGAAAGAAGAGTTGTTTCAACATAAGATATTAGGATTTTTGTTAAAGAAATGTCATGTGATTCCGGTGAAAAGAAACACAGGAGATATGTCAGCGATTCGAACTTGTATCAAATCATTGAAAAAAGGAGAACTGTTGGGAATTTTTCCTGAAGGAACAAGAGTAAGAGATGGAAAAGAGAGTGAACCGAAAGAAGGTGTGGCACTTCTTGCATCAAAGGCGGGTGCACCTATAGTTCCAATCAGTATCTCAGCAGATTATCGGATGTTTGGTAAAAATAGGGTTGTGATACATCCACCGGTTGTCGTGCAAGATGCATGGACTTATGAAGAATCGATGGAACGAGTAATGAAGATTGTAAATGAGGGTGTAACAGTAGAATGAAATTGATTGTGTCAAAAAAAGCAGGCTATTGTTTTGGAGTGAAACGAGCAATGGATCGAGCAGAAAAATTGTTAGCAGAAAAACAAGATGTAGATGTTGTTTCTCTCGGTGCGTTGATTCATAACAAACAGGCAACAGAAAAATTGGAAAAAAAAGGACTGTTGGAGTTGAATCAAATTGATGATATTCCAAACGAAAGTATCGTAATCATTCGTTCCCACGGATTGGGTAAACACTACTATGAAGAATTGGAACAAAAGAATTGTATCATCGAAGATGCAACCTGTCCTTTTGTCAAGAAGATCCAAAATATAGCCAGTGAGAATAAACAAAAAGGCAAGAAAATTATTATCATAGGTGACAAGCATCATCCCGAAATAGAGGGCATCAATTTGTGGGCAGGTGGAGATTGTATCATAGGAAAAGACTGTTCCGATTTTTTATTTTTGAAAGGGAGTGAAGAGTCTTATATTGTAGTAACTCAAACGACTTTCAGTGTTGAAAAGTATCAAGAAATCAAAAAATGTTTGAAAGAGAATTTGAAAGATATTGTTTTTTATGATACAATTTGTGATGCGACGAAAGTTCGCCAAGAAGATGCAATGAAAATATCGCAAGAAGTAGATGCAATGGTTGTAATTGGTGGGAAACATAGTTCTAACACAAAAAAACTGTATCACTTGTGTGAAAATAGTTGTAAAACTTTTTTGATAGAAACAATAAATGATATTGACGAAGACACGATAAAGCCTTATGATATAATAGGAGTAACAGCAGGAGCTTCTACTCCGGACTTTATCATCAACGAAGTCGTAGATTTTATTGTTCACATAAAAAAATAGGTTAAGGAGTTGGGTTTGATGAGTAGCGAAATGGAAAAGCTATTGCAAGAAGAAGAGCAAAATTATGAAGAGGTCTATAGAGGATCTATTGTAAAGGGTTATGTAGAAAGAGTGAAACCGGATTCTTACTACATCACTTTGAATTACAAAACAGACGGAGTTTTACCACGTTCCGAAATGAGTGGTGACGAAGAACTTCAAGTTGGGGATGAGGTATCTCTTGAAGTAATTAAAATCGACAAAAATACAGGAGAAATCATTCTTTCTAAAAAAAGACTTGATGCTTTCAAAGCATGGGATGATTTGGAAGTAGGAAAAGTCATTGATGTAAAAGTAGCTGAAATTGGAAATAAAGGGCTCATCGTTAAGTATAAAAACTCCATCAAAGGATTTATTCCACTAAGTCATGTTGCAAACCGTTTCATCAAAGATGAAGATCTTCAAGAGTTTGCAGGACAAGAATTCCAAGCAGAAATTATTGATGTAGAACCAAGAAAGAGAAGATTAATTCTTTCTAGAAAAGTAGTTGTTGCAAGAGAAGAAGATGCAAAACGTGACGAGTTTGTTAAGACACTTGAAGTAGGAAACGTATATACCGGTGTTGTTCGTGATATTAAGAACTACGGATTGTTCGTTGATTTGGGTGCTATGACAGGTTTGGTTCATATCAGTGAATTATCTTGGAACAGAAGAGATAAAATCGAAGAACTTTATAAATTAGATGATGAAGTACAAGTGAAGGTAGTTGACTTTGATCCTGAAAAAGGAAGACTTTCTTTGAGTATCAAAGCATTATCTGAAGATCCTTTCGAAACATTTAAAAAGAATGCAAAAGTAGATGATATCATCGAATGTACTGTAAAAAATATCAAAGAATACGGTGTATTCGTGAAATTAAATGAAACAGTAGATGGATTTATCCATATTTCTAACTTATCTTCTTCTTATGTTAAGAATCCTAGTGAAGTAGTTGCGCAAGGAGATACTATCACAGCAAGAATTATCAGCATCAATGAAGAAACTCAAAAAGTAGAGTTGACAATGAACTTGAATCCTGATGCAGAAGAAGCTGTTGAAGGAGAAGTTGCTGAAGAAACAGTGACAGAAGAAACAGTATCAGAAGAAACAGTGACAGAATAATTATATCAAAAGATACAGCAATACAGAGATACCATGTTCAATAGAGTATGGTATCTTTTTATTATACAATGGTCTAAATAGCAGAAAGCTGATTAAAAAAGAATTACTGTGATGTAGGAACAGCTGTATTCATTAAGTGAAATAGCTGAGAAATTTTCAAATAGGTTGCTTTCCTTTTTCGAATCAGTGTATAATATAGGAAAGTTTTTGATAGGTATTGTGTGATATAGTGAATTGATGTGAGCAGTTTAGAAAGAGTATGTTCGAATGAATTGACTGTACCAACAAACCATAGGGATAGAAAGAGGGGATAGTATGATTAAGTTGTGTGAGGAGATATTGTTAAACTCAAATCCATGTGAAACAGATTTGAGACAGAATGATTTTTTAATTCGTTTTCGTACCAATAGAACCCCATGTATTATCCACACGATAGAAGATAAAACAACTTCATTGTTAGATAGAATTCAACATAATGAGAGATTGATTTTTTCAAAAGGATATTCTCCAAATTATCGAATTGTATATGTAAAAGAGTATCGTGATTTGGATGCGGAATTGTTTAAGTGTGGATATGAAAAATGTATGGAAGGTATTGTGAAGGTATTAGATATCGATAAAATTAAAAAAGAACTGTTTACCTTTGCAAGTTATATTCAAAATGGGGTATTTATTGAAGAAGAATTCGAAGACCACTGGATGTCCAATTATATTAAATTTTTAGATATGCCTGATGGAAGAATTAGAGTATTCCATGATAATATGTTGCGTTCAGAAGCAAATTTCTATTACTTTACATTGTTAGAACAGGATGTTCCAATTGGAGTAGCATATGGAAGTTTGGAACGTGGAATTTTTACAGTGTGTGATATTGTGATTGCACCACGCTATCGTGGATTATCCTATTCCAAAAAACTGTTGATGAGTATGTTGAGTTATGCATATCGATTTGATGCAGAGCTTGTGATTGCAGAAGTAGAGGACGAGAATGTGATAGCATCACGTTTGTTTGACAAAATAGGATTTGAAGATGGATATCGTTTTTGGGAAAGATACAAAGAAAATGTTGACAATGAGTAAAAAGAATAGTATACTCTAATGGTTAGTAAAGCAGAGATATCCGTCTCTCACCTTATAACTGCGGTTCATAAGGTAAAAATCATTTATTGTGTAATTCAAGGGCGGATAGAATGCTATTCGCCCTATTTTTATATGTAAAACAGAGCGAATCATTTGATGAATTTTGGAGGTGTATCGTTATCAAAGAACAACAAATCAATGAAGAAATCCGTGACAAAGAGATCCGTTTGATTGGAGAAAACGGAGAACAATTAGGTATTATGTCTGCAAAGCAAGCGTTGGAATTAGCAACAACTCAAGAGTTGGATCTTGTGAAAATTTCTCCGAATGCTGTACCACCGGTGTGTAAAATCATGGATTACGGTAAGTATAAGTATGAATCAGCAAAGAGAGAGAAAGAGTCAAAGAAAAAACAAAAAGTAGTAGTAATGAAAGAACTCAGACTTCGTCCTGCAATTGAAGAAAATGATTTGAAGACCAAAGCAAAAATGGGAACAAAATTTTTGGCGAACGGAGATAAATTGAAAGTTTCTGTTCGATTTAGAGGAAGAGAGTTAGGACATAAGGATATTGGATTCGTCGTACTGGATAAATTTGTTGAGTTGATTCAAGAACAAGGTACGCCAGTTGGAAAACCAAAAATGGAAGGAAACAATCTTGTGTTGATGGTAGAACCAACCGCGAAGAAATAATACATTCAGTTAATTTAGAAGGAGGAAAACATCATGCCAAAAATGAAAACTCACAGAGGAGCTGAAAAAAGATTCAAAATGACCGGTTCCGGAAAATTAAAAAGAGGTAAGGCTTACAAAAGTCATATTCTTACTAAAAAATCTGCAAAAAGAAAAAGAAACTTAAGACAAGCAGGTATTGTAACTAAAGGTGATCAAGATCGTATTTCAAGATTATTACCATATCTATAAAAATTAGTAAGGAGGATAAAAATGGCTAGAGTAAAAAAGGCAGTTAATGCAAAGAAAAAACATAAAAAAATATTAAAACTTGCAAAAGGGTTCAGAGGTGGAAGATCTAAATTATTCCGTCCTGCAAATGCGTTTGTAATGAAGGCATTGAGTCATGCTTATGTAGGTAGAAAGTTAAAGAAAAGAGATTTTAGAAAACTTTGGATTCAAAGAATCAATGCCGGAACAAGAGCAAACGGTATGAGTTATTCTAAATTTATGTACGGTTTGAAAAAAGCCGGCATCACAATCAACAGAAAAATGTTATCTGAAATGGCAATTCATGATCCTGAAGGATTTTCTGCTTTGGTTGAAACTGCAAAAGCAGCACAATAATTGCTACTTTATAAAAATCAAAAAATCCTTATTTCTTCAAGGTATTGAAGAGATAAGGATTTTTTGTATGGAAAGTAAAAATATCAAAGATGTAACTATAGGTATGCGATTGGGTCTTAGATTACTCTGCAGTATTTTTTGGATTAGAAATTTGAAAGTTGACTCAGTTTGCATCATAATAATAACTAAATAAAATCATCTTCTGTCATCACGATAATGTTATTTGCCAGACACATTTCTGCAAAAATACCGTTTCCGTCAATTAAGGTTTTGGTAAACGTACCATCATAAATTTTTCCCTTGCCACAGGATGGACTTTTAGATTTTAGAAGTGCATGAGTTGCTTTTGATGAAAAACATTTTTTTGCACCCAGTTGAAATTCTTTTGTGACATCAGTGTGTTCTTTTGTAACTACTTTATCTTTGTTTCTTTCACATGGAATTCTAGGAGTAGGAAGTCCACCGGCTTCCTCCGGACAGACCGCAATATAGCACTTGTCCTTTAAAAAATCAATCACATTTTGATTATAATTGTTTCCACCATTGTATTTGCAGTTTGTTCCAAGTAAGCATGCGCTGACAAGCCATAATTCATTCATCATTACTTTTTCTGGAATGAGTAAGAATGCCCATCCATTTTCCTTTCCGATATTTTTTAGTTGCATCATTTGTGATACTTATTTTTGATACAAGATTGTTTAATATGAAATCATTTTACAAAATTTTGTGACTGGAATCAATGAACATATTCAAAAAGTTCAGATTGATAGTTCTTTATATGATGCAATCAAATATAGTTCTAATTTCTAACTCCGACTATTGCCTAATGTTGTTATTGTAGGGCACCACCTATTCTAAAAGATTCATCGATATTCTAGTAATCACATGATAGGATGTGGATTCGAAAGAAAGTACAATTATGTGTTAATAGATTATTTTGTTATCATGCTTTTGAAATGGAAAAAGAGAACAAAACAAAAGAATAAATGACAAAATAGTATTTAGATGGTGGACAAATAAAGAGGATGGAGTCTCTCTGAAAAAACATAGGACTTGTCTGCTATATTATGGTATACTGATTAACTACTGAAACAGTTTGAAATTTCAAGTTTCTATTGATAAATATATAACAAAATTTCTTTCCGTAATTATCAAAATAGAGATTAAGTCATATTGTTTTTGGGAATAAGTAAGAGTAACATAGTTATAATTTACTTTGATGAAAGACAGCACAGATAATCGTACAGATGTGTGTTGAGATTCGATAGAAATGAAAAAAGTATTAAGAAAAGGAGTTTTCTATGGAGATTGCTATGGATTTTGAAAAAATATTATTTGAGAAACAAGGTTCGATAGGTATTGTAAGAATCAACAATACGAAAGCATTGAATGCATTGAATTCTCAAGTTATTGAAGAGTTGGATGCCGTATTTGATCTGATTGCAAAAGATGATGATGTAGATGTTGTCGTGTTGTCCGGAAATGGAAAGGCATTTGTTGCCGGTGCAGACATCAAAGAAATGATTCTAATGAATGCAATGGAAGGAAAAGAATTTGGAGTTGCCGGAGCAAATGTATTCAGAAAAATTGAGTTATTTCAAAAACCTGTCATTGCTGCAATTAACGGTTTTGCTCTTGGTGGGGGATGTGAACTTGCGATGGCTTGTGACATCAGAATTGCATCCACGAAAGCAAAGTTTGGACAACCTGAGGTAGGGCTTGGAATTACACCGGGTTTTTCAGGAACACAAAGATTATCCAGATTAGTTGGAGTTGGAATTGCAAAAGAAATGATTTATACTGCAAAAGTAATTGATGCAATGGAAGCTTATCGTATTGGATTGGTCAACCATGTAGTAGAACCGGAAAAATTGATGGATAAAGCTCTTGAAATGGCAAACGTAATTGCTAAAAATGAACAGATAGCTGTTCGTTATTCTAAGGAATGTATCAATCGTGGTTTAGATACGGATATGGATACAGCAATTCAATTTGAAGCCTCATTGTTTGGAATTTGTTTCTCATCAGAAGACCAAAAAGAAGGAATGAAAGCATTTTTAGAAAAAAGAGCACCTAACTTCAAGACAAAATAGGAAAAGTTTGGACGTTTAATTAAATAGCAAAAATGTTGCGATAGAAACAATAAATCTTTAATTTTTTTTGTTTGGTATGTTAAGTTATACAAAATGATATATGGAGGGATTTACAGATGAAAATTTGTGTCGTAGGTACAGGAACAATGGCAAGTGGAATTACTCAAACATTTGCAGTAAACGGATTTGAAGTAGTGGAACGTGGAAGAAGAGAATCTTCTATTGAAACATCTAAGGCAGGCATTATCAAGAATTTGGAAAAATTAGTTTCAAAAGGAAAAATGACAGAAGAAGCGAAAGATAAAGCTCTTGCAAACATTACTTATACATTGGAGTTTGCTGATTGTAAAGAAGCAGATCTTTTTATAGAAGTCGTTGCAGAAGATATGGAAACAAAACATGCTATCATTGCTGATATTGAAGCAGTAGCAAAAGAAAGTGCCATTATTGCAACTAATACTTCTTCACTTTCTGTAACAGAAATTGCAGCAGGAACACAAAATCCGGCAAGAGTAATTGGAATGCATTTCTTCAATCCTGTTCCAATGATGAAATTGGTTGAAATCATTCGAGGAGAAATGACATCTGATGATGCTCATAACTTAGTATACAGATTATCAGAAGAAATCGGAAAAAGTCCGGTAACTGTAAACGAAGCACCGGGATTCGTAGTAAACAGAATTTTGATTCCAATGATTAACGAAGGAATCGGAATCTTTGCTGAAGGTGTAGCTTCAAAAGAAGAGATTGACTCTGCAATGAAACTTGGAGCAAACCATCCGATGGGACCTTTGGAGTTGGGAGATTTGATTGGACTTGATGTGGTACTTGCCATTATGGATGTTCTTTATACTGAATTTGGAGATCCAAAATATAGAGCACATACTTTGTTACGCAAAATGGTTCGTGCAGGAAAATTAGGAAGAAAAACACAACAAGGGTTCTATGATTATCGCTAAGAATACCAAATCAAAAAATTGATTGATGATAGAAATTAAGAAAGTTAAATTCAAAAAATTTAGGAGGATTTTTACATGAGAGAAGTTGTAATAGCAAGTGCAGCAAGAACGGCAGTAGGAAGTTTCGGTGGAGCATTCAAGGATGTTCCTGCAGTAGATTTGGGAGTTTGTGCAGCAAAAGAAGCAATCAAAAGAGCGGGTATCACTCCTGAACAAGTTGATGAATCTTATATCGGAAATGTATTGTCAGCTGCTTTGGGACAAAATGTTGCAAGACAAGTATCACTTGGAGCAGGGATTCCAAAAGAAAAACCTGCAATGAGCATCAATATGGTTTGTGGTTCAGGACTTCGTGCAGTTTCTTTGGCAGCACAATTGATTGGTGTAGGTGATGCTGACATTATCCTTGCAGGAGGAACAGAAAGTATGAGTATGGCACCTTATGCAGTTCCTACTTCTCGTTGGGGAGCAAGAATGGGAGATAAAACAATCGTAGATACTATGGTTAACGATGGTTTAACAGATGCTTTCAATCATTACCACATGGGAATTACAGCAGAAAATATCAATGAACAATGGGGAATTACAAGAGAAGATCAAGATGAATTGGCTTTGGCTTCTCAGTTACATGCTGAAGCAGCACAAAACGAAGGACGTTTTGATGAAGAAATTGTACCTTTTGTAGTAAAAACAAGAAAAGGTGAAGTTGTTGTAGATAAAGACGAGTTCATCAAACCTGGTATGACAATGGAAAAATTGGCAAAATTAAAACCTGCTTTCAAAAAAGACGGTTCTGTAACAGCAGGTAATGCTTCCGGAATCAATGACGGAGCAGCAATGTTGGTATTGATGTCAAAAGAAAAAGCGGGAGAATTGGGAGTAACACCTCTAGCAACAATCGTATCTTACGCAAGTGCAGGTGTAGATCCTTCCATCATGGGAATCGGACCGGTTCCTGCAAGTAAAAAAGCATTGGAAAAAGCGGGATTGGCAGTAGATGATATTGATTTGTTCGAAGCAAATGAAGCATTTGCAGCACAATCTGTAGCAGTAGTAAGAGATCTAAACATTCCAAGAGAAAAATTGAATGTAAACGGAGGAGCGATTGCAATCGGACACCCTATCGGAGCTTCCGGTGCAAGAATCCTAGTTACATTACTTCATGAAATGAAACGTCGTGATGCAAAACACGGTTTAGCAACACTTTGTATCGGTGGAGGAATGGGAACGGCACTTATTGTAAAACGATAATCCTATTTTGAGTCAATAACTTAATTGACAAAATATAACCCAAAAACATTCAAATAGAATTTATAGAGAGTACAGAAAAAGCAACTCAGATTATATTAAATATCTGAGTTGCTTTTTTTATAAAAAAATCAAACCTTAAAAAAACGCAAAAATCAGTCGTTTTTCAGATATTATGAAAGATTTTTAAAGAAATGAGAAAGAAAATTATTTGTCTGTGATAGATTTTACAAAGGGTACAGATAGGGTATAAAAAATTGTTAAAATTTTTTCAAAAACATATTGGAAAATTTCAAAATAAGAGATATACTATGTAGGTAAGTGTTATGAGATACATTCTACATTATGAGATACATTCTACATAAGGAATTAACCTCTTATAACAGAACAAACTTTAACCATATTTTAAGGAGGAAGAAACATGGATTTTGGTTTATCAAAACAACATATTTTAATGCAACAAATGTTGCAAGAATTCGCTGTAAACGAAGTGAAGCCACTTGCTGCAGATGTTGATGAAGAAGAAAGATTTCCTGAAGAAACAGTAGCAAAAATGCAAAAAATCGGTTTATTAGGAATCCCTTATCCAAAAGAATACAAAGGACAAGGTGGAGACTACCTAGCATACGTTATGGCAGTAGAAGAACTTTCAAAAGTTTGTGCTACAACAGGTGTTATTGTTTCTGCACATACATCTTTATGTTGTGCTCCAATTTATGAAAACGGAACAGAAGAACAAAAACAAAAATTCTTAGCACCATTGATTAGTGGAGAAAAATTGGGAGCATTCGGTTTGACAGAACCTAATGCAGGAACAGATGCTGCTGGACAAACTACAACAGCTGTATTAGATGGAGATGAATGGGTACTTAACGGTTCTAAAGTCTTTATCACAAACGCAATTTATGCAGACACATACGTTGTAATTGCAGTAACAGACAAATCTCAAGGAACAAGAGGAACATCTGCGTTCATCGTAGAAAAAGGAACTCCTGGATTCAGCTTTGGATTAAAAGAAAAGAAAATGGGTATTAGAGGTTCTGCTACATCTGAACTTATTTTTGAAAACTGCCGTATCCCAAAAGAAAACCTTCTTGGCGGATTAGGAAAAGGATTCAAGATTGCGATGCAAACTCTTGACGGAGGACGTATCGGTATCGCTGCTCAAGCGCTTGGAATCGCTGAAGGAGCTTTAGATGAAGCAGTTGCTTACGTAAAAGAAAGAAGACAATTCGGTCGTCCACTTTCTAAATTCCAAAATACACAATTCCAATTAGCAGATATGTTTGCAAGAGTTGATGCTGCTAAATACTTGGTATACAAAGCAGCTTGGAAAAAACAAAACAAATTGCCATATGGAGTTGACTCTGCAACAGCAAAACTATTCGCTGCTGAAACAGCAATGTTTGTAACAACAAAAGCAGTTCAATTATTTGGTGGATACGGATACACAAGAGATTATCCGGTTGAAAGAATGATGAGAGATGCTAAGATAACTGAAATCTACGAAGGAACTTCAGAAGTACAAAGAATGGTTATCGCTAAGAGCTTATTGAAATAGGAAAGGGGAATGGGACAAATGAAGATTGTAGTTTGTATAAAACAAGTACCGGATACAGCTGAAGTTAAAATCGACCCAAAAACAAATACTTTAATTCGTGATGGTGTACCTTCTATTATTAACCCTGACGATAAAGCAGGTTTGGAAGCGGCACTTCGTATTAAAGATGAAATTGGTGCAGAAGTTACTGTTGTTTCAATGGGACCTCCTCAAGCAGAAGTTGTTTTGAGAGAAGCAATGGCTATGGGAGCTGACAAAGCAGTTTTGGTTTCCGGAAGAGAATTCGGTGGAGCGGATACATGGGCAACATCCCGTACAATCGCAGCTGCATTGAAAAACTTAGAATATGATATGATTATTGCAGGACGTCAAGCGATTGACGGAGATACAGCGCAAGTTGGACCACAAATTGGGGAACACCTTCACTTACCTGCTGTAACTTATGCTGAAGATATCAAAGTAGAAAAAGACGCAGTAGTTGTTAAGAGAAAATTTGAAGACAGATATCAAACAATTAGAGCAAAATTCCCTTGCTTAATTACAGCTTTGAAAGAATTAAATGAACCAAGATATATGACAGTTAGCGGAATTTTTGAAGCTTACGAAAAAGAAATTCCTGTATGGGGAGTAAATGATATTCCTGTTGATGAAAGTGACCTTGGATTAAAAGGATCTCCTACAAAAGTTAAAAAATCCTTTACAAAAGGTGCAAAAACTGCAGGAAAATTATTTGATAACCTTAGCCCAGCTGAAGCTGCAAAAGTTATCGTTGAAAAACTTCAAGAAAAATATATCTTATAATTTTTTGAAAGTAAGTTAAAACAAAAGTTGTAGAAAAGAAAACGGATAAAAATATAGAATATAGGAGGGATTTTTGTGAACCTTTCAGAATTTAAAGGTGTTTTAGTGTTCACTGAACAAAGAACTGGTGAATTACAAAAAGTTTCTTTGGAACTTATTGGAGAAGCAAGAAGATTAGCAGATGAATTAGGACAAGAAGTAATCGCAGGATTAGTTGGTAAAGATGTTGCAGGATTAACAGGCGAGTTGATTTCCCATGGTGCTGATAAAGTATATGTAGTAGATAGCCCTGTTGCTGAACTTTACATGACAGAACCATATACAAAATCAATTGTTGCTATCATTGAAGAAGTGAAACCAGCTATCGTATTATTCGGAGCTACATCAATCGGTCGTGACCTTGCTCCTCGTGTAGCTGCTAGATGGCATACAGGATTGGTTGCTGACTGTACAAGTCTTGCAATCGAAGAAGGAACAGGAAACTTATTAAGTACTCGTCCAGCATTCGGTGGAAACATCATGGCTACAATCGCTTGCCCTGATTTCAGACCACAAATGTCTACAGTACGTCCTGGAGTTATGCAAAAATTAGATGCTGATCCTAGTAGAAAAGGTGAAGTAATTAACTTTGATGCTAAATTGACAGAAGCTGATAAAACAGTAGAAATCATTGAAGAAGTATTAGAAACAGCTAAACGTGTAAATATCGAAGAAGCAGATGTACTTGTTTCTGCCGGTCGTGGAGTTGGTGGTCCTGATAAATTCGGACCATTGGAAGACTTGGCTGCAGTATTGAAAGGAACAGTTTCCGGTTCTCGTGCTACAATCGATAGCGGTTGGTTGCCAAAAGAACGCCAAGTAGGACAAACAGGAAAAACAGTTCGTCCTCAACTTTATATGGCTTGCGGTATTTCCGGAGCTATCCAACATTTGGCTGGTATGGAAGAATCTGATTTCATCATAGCTGTAAACAAAAACCCAGAAGCACCTATCTTTGAAGTTGCTGATGTTGGGGTTGTTGGAGACTTGCACAAAGTGTTACCTCTAGTAACAGAAGAAATCAAAAAAGCTCAATTAGCAGAAGCTAATAAATAAGAACTCCTTATAGAAGGATTGTATTAGAATAGAGTACTGATAAAGGAAGTGTTCCGTCGATAGACGGAAACACTTCCTTTTTTGATAGATGAAATAGATTGATAGGAATAAAAAATTTGTATGGAGAGTTTTTTATACTAAAACATAATGTAAGGATTGAACAATCCAATCTTTACAAGTTTATACTTTTGATTGTTTTATTCATCAGTTTATTGACATTTTCGCAGAGTTTGTACATAACTTTTTCAAGCATCTGAACTATTTCATATTTCAGACAATCATGAAATATTTCTATTGAATTTTAGTATCACATTTTCTTCCTATCTGTTACAAATTTAAACCACTGGTTAATTGTAAAATGAAAATGAACTAAAAAAATTCCATAGAAAATCACATTTG
>NZ_DBHIIC010000026.1:0-19168 GCF_057248345.1 Filifactor sp.
TTCCGATCTATCATGTGAGCCGAAAATTTGATATTGAAATCAAGGAGCTTTCAATAGAATCAAGTGCAGATAAGTTGGATAAAAAGAATAAAAAGAAGACAACTAATATCATCAACTCAATTATGCCGTTTGATACAGAGAACTGTGTGAAATGGAATGCAAATTATTTGAAAGGATATACTTCAGAACGTAGAGATGTCAATGTCGATCAACTGGAACATACTGTAATAGCACAAGCAACAGATGTGGCTAAATTTAAAGCAAACAGTACTCTTGAGAAGTATGACAGAGGAGTTCGTTGGGAACAAAAGAAGCTTGAGGTAGAAGGGCAACAATGGAAAGCTGCATATCTACCGGTATGGTTATACAGTTTTCAAGAAAAAAAGGGAAATAATGGAATACTGCACTATATTGCAGTGAATGCAAGAACCAAAGAAACCATGGGTAGTGTACCGATTCATATACCAAAACTGGTTGCTGTCAGTATCTTAGTAGAGATTTTGGGGATTTTGACTTCCATATTTGTTAACTTTGAAGATGACTCAGCAGCAAGATGGGCTCTTTTGTTGGCAGGATTTATCTTCTTTGCATTGGTATATTTCTATTACCGCAATTCAGATGCTCGTCATAGCTATGAGACTGAAACGGTATCGAAACTGTCGAATCTGGTCAGCACGGATGATTTTGTGAAACATGAAACAGGGTTGAGTAATCCTGTCATTAAGGGTTGCAACAATGAATCTGTAGATAGTCGGTTTGATTAGTCTGTTTAAGATTTAAATTTCTGAGAGTGATATGTTCAAAAAAACTCCATATTTTCTATATAAAGAATAACTTTCAAGGGTGGTATGGATATGATGGATGAAAAAGATACTTTAATGGATAATCAACAACAGGAAAATAGTAATCCGGTAGATGATACTGTTATTATCAGAACAGATGAGGGAGCTAAGAACGGACAGGATAAGTGTCCGCTCTGTGGAGCAACGGATATTTCTCTCAACCAGAATACCGGTAAATTGAGATGTAATTTTTGTAGACATGAATTCGAGCCTCAAGCACTCACCGGAATGCATGAGGATGTGTCTGACATTAAAGGAAAGGTAGTAAGTTCGGGAGCACAAAATATTGTAGCAGATGCAGATGACATGTTGACTCTGAAATGTGAGAGTTGCGGTGCCGAGGTTGTAATAGATACAAGTGAATCTGCACAGGCGAGATGTCACTGGTGTAGAAATACACTTTCTATCAATACTCAAATTCCAAACGGTAGTATTCCTGATGTCGTATTGCCTTTCTCTATCAAAAAAGAGGATGCGAAACAAGAAATTGAAAAATTTGTTGCAAAAAGAAAATTCTTTGCACATCCAACTTTCAGAAAAGAATTCACAACAGAAAATATCATGGGAGTCTACTTGCCTTATTTGTTGGTCGATGTCAACGGACATGCTTACTTTGAGGGAGAAGGCGAAGAGTTGGTTCGCATGTACGAAGTCGGTTCCAAGGATGATAAGAAGGAATATAGATATGATGCTGACTTGTATCATGTGAGCCGAAAATTCGATATTGAAATCAAGGAACTTTCGATAGAATCAAGTGCAGATAAGTTGAATAAAAAAAATAAAAAGAAGACAACCAATATTATCAACTCGATTATGCCGTTTGATACAGAGAATTGTGTGAAATGGAATGCAAATTATTTGAAAGGTTATACTTCGGAACGCCGAGATGTCAATGTCGATCAATTGGAACATACTGTAATGGCGCAAGCAACGGATGTTGCAAAGTTCAAAGCAAACTCGACTATCAGAAAGTATGATAGAGGAGTTCGCTGGGATGAAAAGAAGCTTGAGGTAGAAGGGCAACAATGGAAAGCTGCATATCTACCGGTATGGTTATACAGTTATCATCAAAAAAAAGGAAAAGAAGGACGTCTTCACTATATTGCAGTGAATGCAAGAACCAAAGAAACCATGGGAAGTGTACCGATTTATATGCCGAAACTGATTGCTATAAGCGCACTGATAGAACTCATAGGAATACTGATTGCGATATTCGGTAATTTTGAGGACTCGTCAGATAGTAGATGGCCTCTGTTGGTTGCAGGATTTGTATACTTTTTGGTTGCATATCTGTATTATCGAAATCCGGATGCTCGTCATAGCTATGAGACTGAAACGGTATCGAAACTCTCGAATCTGGTTAGTGAGGATGAGTTTTTGAAGCATGAGACAGGATTGAAAAATGATGAGATGAAAGGTGCCAACAACAGAATAATAGATAGCCGGTGAGTTTTGGTACAATTGTGTATCAGAGATAGTTTAAACAAACGGTTTATCAATCTAGTTCTGAACGGATGCTTACAAAAGAGTTTCGCACATTTTACAAACAGAGATATTTTCCGTTTGTTTTGAGAAACTCCGGTAGAGCCTTAGGATTGATGATGAAACAAAGTTCTGAAACGATATAAGTTGATAAAATAGGGAGCTTTGATGGCGGTGGGCGAAACATTGTCCCATTTGTTTCCGATGAATCATATTCGTTTTAGATTGATGAAGAACTGAAAATAAAAGGATATCATCAAAAAGGGAGCCGAAAGGCTCCCTTTACTTATATTCTCTTGGAATTTTGTTTCGTAGCATAGATTGTAAAAAGGTGGAAGAAGAGGTACATAATTTTGACCAATCGTGAAGATTTACTTTCTCATTCCCATCTTGTCCCAAGATAGTGACCGTATCTCCTTCTTTACAGTCAATTCCTGTGGCATCAAACATTGCCATATCCATACAAAATGCACCGACACTCTTTGCTTTCTTTCCATTGATGATAACTTGCATAGAGTTTGACAAGTCTTTAGATAACCCGTCCCCGTATCCCATTGGCACCGTCACTACTCGGATATCATGGTCGGCAAAATAGGTGCCGTCATATCCGATGCTTGTTCCTTTGACAAAATCCTGCACTCTGGCAACTTGGCTATAAAGAGAAATGATTTCTTCCGTAGGATACTGTTCAGACGATTTTACAACATCCATTCCTGTCATGGAGCCCATTGCCAGTGCTCCACAACGAACAAAATCAAGGTGAGATTCCGGAAATTTTACAATTCCGGCACTGTCCGCCATATGAATGAATCCGGGCTGAATCCCTCTTTTTTTCATACTATCTACAAATGTCAGGAAGGTTGAAAGCTGTCCTCTTGAAAAATCATCATCGTCTGTTTCCGTACAGGCAAAGTGAGAAAAAGTAGACACAATAGTAAGATGTTCCATCTTGGAAATCTCTTCCAAAACAGCTAACGATTTCTCATTAGGAAGAAAGCCGAGACGACTCAATCCGGTATCTACCTTGATATGAATGCGAGCTTGTTTACCTGAAGAAAAGGCTAATTGTTGGTAAGAGAGCGCAAGCTCCTTTGTCCAAACTACCACATCAATGTCATATTGCAATGCAATTGTTCGGGCATCTTCGTTGATATATCCGAGAACGATAATTCGAATATCGGAATCAAGTTTTCTCAGTTCAAGTGCTTCATATAAATTGGCAACAGCATAACAAGAAACGCCTTCTTGCATTCCAACCCGAGCCAATTCTATTGCTCCCAACCCGTAGGCGTTGTCCTTAAGAACAAGGATTAAGCCGGTATCCTTGTCAATCTGATGTTGGATCAAACGGATATTTTTTCTGTATATTTCCCTATCAATCACTGCAAAAGTAGAGCGTAGTTTCATAAAAATCATCCTTTCAATCGGTATCATTTCAATCTATACTATTCTTACCAAAAGTTTATCATACAGTTACGAAAGATAGCAATAAGAAAACCTTTTGAGATAAAAGAGACACTTATATGAAAACATCCATAAATGTTAACTTGACAGAATATCTTTCAACTTTGTTTTGATGATTGATACAGAGCATTGTGGAAAAATATTAGAAAAAATATTGAAATAAGAAGAATTCGCTTTTTGTGAGGAACAAAAATAAGATAGTTTTGTATATAATCTTCTTATAAAAGGAGGGATACTATGAACCAAAAACAAATAGGAATTTTTATTTCTGAACTGCGAAAAGAAAAAAATCTTACTCAATTGGAATTGGGAGAGCTACTTGGTGTCACAAACAAAACGGTTTCGAGATGGGAGAATGGCAACTATATGCCTGATATTTCTATCATTCCGCTTTTATGTCAAACTTTGGAAATTACGATAAATGAGTTTTTTTCAGCTAAAAAGTTGGAGCAATCTGAGTTTAAGGAAAAGGCGGACGATAATTTGTATTGTTCGATTAGAATGATGCAAAAAATAAAGAAGAGAGTCAGTGTTGCAGATTCTTTTTCGGGAGCAGGTGTGGGACTTTTGTTGAGTTGTTTGTTTTCATCGAACAGTGACAGAAGAACAATTGCAATAGTTGTAGCGCTGGTATTGCTTGCTGTAGGATATGTTTTTAAGGTAGGCAACGAAAAAATGATTTGGTCATTGTTTGAAAAAGAGGACAGATAGTTTTTATAAGATGCGATTTTTTTGCTATTTGTAGTGAATTCCATACTTTTTACCGTGTGTTAGAATCCTTTTTTATAGAGAATAGTTTGTTGGTTGAAAAAATGCTAATATCGTATAGAATATACTTTGGTATTTTTACGGAACATGATATACTGAACAATAGATTTGTGAATAGGAAGATGATATGATAGAAGTTTTTTATCATAAGGTAAGAAGAACATGGGAAGTGTTATCGTAGTTTTGCATTCAATTTAGTAATTGTGTTTCAAAAATAGAACAGGTGGAAAATTTATGGATAAAAAGGAAAATGGAATTGCGTTGTTGCCGGTTGTGGTGTTTTTGGTGATATACTTAGGAAATGGTATTTATTTTGAGTACATACATCCTGTAGAAGGTGGAATGGGATTTTATATTATGTCGGTCGTGGTTGCGTTTCTGATTGCTCTCATTGTTGCGTTGTTACAAAACAGAACGCTTTCTTTTGATGAAAAAATTAAGATATGTGCAAAGGGAATCGGTGATGAAAATATAACGATTATGCTCTTTATTTTCCTTGTAGCAGGTGCTTTTAGTGGAATTGCAAAAGAGGCTGGAGGTGCCGAGAGCACGGCAAACTTGTTACTCAGTATTTTGCCGGCACAATTTGCACTTCCCGGATTGTTTTTGATTGCCTGTTTGATTTCAATGGCAATGGGAACAAGCGTCGGAACCATTACAGTATTGGTACCCATTGCTGTCAATGTCGCAACAGGTTCGGGTTTGGGAATACCGATGTGTGTCGGAACCATTGTCGGGGGTGCGATGTTTGGAGATAACCTCTCTTTTGTTTCTGATACAACGATTGCTGCAACAAAGACACAGGGTGTTGAGATGAAAGATAAATTTAGCACGAACTTCAAGATTGCGTTGCCGGCGGCACTTTTGACATTGGCCATTTTAATTGCTTTCTCATTCAACACACAGATAGCATCAATAGGAAATTTTGAGTACAACACTTGGCAGGTTCTTCCTTATTTTATTGTTTTGGGAGCAGCAATAACCGGTTTGAATGTGTTTGGGGTTCTCTGTATGGGAATTGTGTTGTTTTTGATTGTCGGATTGGGAACCGGTTCACTTACAGTAGCAACAGCATTTTCGTCCATGGGAATGGGAACGAACGGAATGTTTGAGACAATGGTTGTGACAATTTTGGTTGCGTCAATCGGAGCTTTGATTAAAGAAAACGGAGGCTTTTTGTGGTTGTTACATTTGATTCGCAAAGTGTTCAAAGGACATACCGGAGGATGTTTCGGAATTGGTATTTTAACGTTGCTTATGGATATTGCGACGGCAAATAATACAGTAGCAATTGTGATGGCGGCACCGATTGCAAAAGAAATCAGCGAGGACTATGATATTGATCCGAAAGAAACGGCGTCCTTGTTGGACACCTTTTCTTGTGTGGGACAGGGAATCATTCCTTACGGTGCACAACTTTTGATTGCCGCAAGCATATCAGGAATCACTGCGCTTAACATTATCCCGTTCTTGTTTTATCCTTTTTTACTGTTTGTGAGCGTATCTGTTTCTATTTTAGTAATAAAAAATAAATAATCTGTAAATCATTCATCGAATGGATAGGGTGCAAAATTTGTAAATTTTGAATCATTTGCTCAAAGAAAAAGTGAATGATAGAAAGTAATCTTTCGTGAAAGTAAGGAGGTCAGAACCTTGAATCAAACAAATCAGAAACACTTACCATTTTTTGGAGTCGGACCGATCTATGTCATCAGTATTCTTTTGATGACAATGTCGGCAAGATATTTATCGAACCAAAAGATACTTTATGTAGCCCTTTTTGATAATTTCGGTTCTGTTATGAACGTATTCGCAATCCTGTTGATTGTAGAAGGTGTGATTTTGTATGCTTTTAGTCTGCTTCATTCTGATATTGTCAAAGGATTGAAAGAAAACAGATTGGTGACTAATGGCGTATATGCCTATGTAAGAAATCCAATTTATTCTGCATGGATATTTATTTGTACAGGGATTTTGTTATTGGGACATGATATATGGGCTTTCGTTTTGTGTCCGATTTTTTGGTTTTATCTTACGGTTTTGATGAAACATACAGAAGAAAAATGGCTAATCAACCAATATGGTCAAGAGTACCTTACTTATATGAAAAAAGTAAACCGGGTGTTTCCTTGGTTTCCTAAGAAGTAATCGGATTTGTACTGATACGATTGTTATCAAATTGTGACCTATCGTTTTATTTTTAAATATCCTGCAACCTCTGTTCCCGTCATTTGACGCAGAAAAAGGTTGCAGGATATTTTTTAAATTTTTGATAATTCTATTAAGTTTCAACATTCACTTTTAAGACAGTAGTATCTGTTAGGAATCTCTGACATTCTATTCTCATTACTTTCATGATGATAAGCTGAGATGAAGTTGTTTTTGATTCAAAGCGATACCATTTCTACCGGAATTTGGTAGGATATGTTATTCTCTTGATTTGACATCTGCTTCAATTTCTTCTTTCCAGTTTGCGCATAGTTTGTTGTTGTTTCTATAGTTTGAAATGGCGGATTCCAACACTTTGTAGTTCAGTTTTACTCCTTTTTTGTCATTTAGAAAAGTGACCGCATTTTCTTCTTCTATCCCGTAAGATTTTGCAGTTGCTACAGCATCAAGATTCGCTCCCAAAAAGATAAAGTCCCAATTTTTATGTTTTTGCAAGTGGCGTATTTTTTGTTTGATTTCATCAGAAGTATACTTGTGGCTTGCATTTTCCTCTCCGTCCGTTGAAATAATAAACAAAGTTTTGCCTGGAACATCTTCTGCTTTGATATATTTGTGAATCTTTTCGATATGTGTAATCGTATCTCCAAGAGCATCTATCAATGCGGTGCATCCTCCCGGAACATACTCTTTGTCGGTGAGAGGGTCAACTTTTTTGATATCAATCCTATCATGTACGATTTTTGAGTCGTTGTGAAAAAATACGGCTGTCACAAGCGCAGTGCCTGTTTCATTTTTTTGCTTTGCCAACATGGAGTTGAAACCTCCGATGGTATCTGTTGTCAAAGGTTCCATCGAACCGCTTTCATCTAAAATAAAAACCAATTCTGTAACATTTTTTTTCATTGTGATTCCTCCTACTCTTATTTGATGTAAGTTCAGTATAGAGTAAGTTGAAACAGAATAGGTCGTTTGAAAAGAGACATTTATCCAAGAAGTTTTTGATCAAAAGAAAATAAAGTTTCATTGATTTTGTAAATATCAAAAATATGATGCTCAATAAAGTACCGGATGATGACATCAAATTTGTTTGAGTTCGAAAGGGTGTATCCGGCTTTTGCAAGGAGATTTTGTGTATCGGATAAATTCAGTTGCAAGGAGATTGCCAGTGCGATTGCAGTCTCTTTGCTTGGACGATAGTCACGATTTGTTCTTATTTTCGAAAACAGCTTTCTGTCAAGATTCGCTTTTTTATAGACTTGTGTATCAAGGTATCCTTTTTCGTCAATGATGTGAAAGAGGGACTCGGAAAAACTTTCGTCTAAATTGGAAATACAATCCTCCAATGATTTTTCATAAGCAGTTGTGGAACAAATAGGTTTCTGTAGAAAAGCACCTTCTTCCATTTCAAAAAGGCATCGTTCTTCTAAAACGGGAAGGTTTAGATTTCTTTTGTCTTTTTTGTGATAAGATGCGATGTAGTGCTCGTCGATATATTCTTTGATTTCATCAACGTATGCTTTGCCGATAGGAATGTCTTTTTTGTCAAAGATTACAAGGGTGACATCCATATCATCCGTTTCCAAAAACTCTTTGATAGTTGAGATTGCAACTTCAATCGCCTCTTCTTTCGGATATCCGTAAATGCCGGACGAAATCAACGGGAAAGCAATAGAGTGAAGATGGTGGTTTTTTGCAAGATGTAAAGAGTTGCGATATGCGAGTGTCAGCAGTTGTCGTTCGTTGTGCTTTCCGTCGACGTAAATCGGACCTACTGTGTGGATGACATAGGATGCCGGTAAACGATACCCCTTTGTGATTTTTGCTTCGCCGGTTTCACAACCGTGCAGGGTACGACATTCTTTGAGTAATTCCGGACCGGCGCATCTGTGAATGGCACCGTCAACACCTCCTCCACCTAACAAAGTTTTGTTGGCAGCGTTGACAATAGCATCCACTTTCATGGTAGTAATATCGTTTTGTATGATTCGAAAAGGCATAACAGATTCCTCCTTGTATGTTTGGTGTTAAGATTTTTAGTATTACAACTATTCCTATACAATCTTGATTCATCGTTTCATTTTTTGCTGTCTATTTGTATTTTTCAGTTTACAATGATACTTTTATTATAGAATAAATTGTTTGAAAAACAAAATTTCTTGCTACAAAAAAGAGTAGAATCTATTGTAAAAACAAGAGGCATACATTTGTAAGAACAGAAGAAAAGAGATTTTGTATATTTTTCCATGATTTTTTTGGTAAAGAATGATATTCTTATCACAAGAATTTTTAGGTTATGCGAAGATATTTTTTGTGCAGAGACAATACTGTATCACGAAGAATAAAGGGAGAATGGTGAGAGCAGTGAGAACAAAAGATTTTTTGTATTTTATGCAATTTGGGATCAAAACCGTGATTTTTCGAAAAAAAGATCCTATTTTAGGGACAATTATTTTGACAGATAAATGTAATTTACAATGTAAACATTGTGCAGTCAACAATATTACGGCAATCATCCATCCTTATGAAAAGATAAGACGTGAGATGGTACGATTATACGATATGGGGATTCGCATTTTGTTCTTTTGTGGTGGCGAAACATTTCTTTGGGAAGACGATGGCAAAACAGTTCGTGATTTGGTGATAGAGGCAAAAAAGATGGGATTTTTGATTGTAAATGTCGTAACCAATGGAACTTTTTCGCTGAATTTACCGGAGGCAGATTTGATTTTACTCAGTTTGGACGGAGATAGAGATGCACATAATGCCATTCGTGGAGATACTTACGATTTGATTATGAAAAACATTCAAGCTGCATCGAGGAACAATATTTGTTTTTATATGGCAATCAATCAACTGAACAAAGATAAGGTGCGAAAGGTTTGTGACAAGGCAAAAGAATTGAAAAATGTCAGAGCGGTGTCATTTAATTTTCATACCCCCTATCTCGGAACAGAAGAAATTCAACTCACATTGGAGGATAAGGAGCAGCTTGCAGAGGAAATATCGTTGTTAATGGAAGAAAACTATCCTATTTTTAATCTTAAGAGTGCATTGCCATATGTAGTTCATAACAATTTTCCTACACCGTGTTATCAGTGTGTTGTGTTAGAAGACGGCAAAATTTCCGTTTGTGGAAGATGTATTGAAGAAGAGGGATTGTGTCAGAAGTGCGGATATTTTTTTGTAGCGGAATATACTCTTCTATTTAGTGGAAAAATAAAAATCATTGTGGATATGTTTCGTACATATTTTAAATATATTTAGAGGTTGCTATGGGAATGATAACAAGTGCTACAAGAATGTGGCTTACAAAATCGGTAAAAGGCTTTGAATTTAAGAATGAGTATACTAATACATTAGATTATCAAGATACCAAACGGTTGGGATTGTACGTGCATATACCTTTTTGCAAATCTATTTGCAAGTTTTGTCCGTATTGCAAAGAGGTGTATCATACAGAAAAGATGAATCGATATATCGACTATTTGCTTAAAGAGATTGCATTGGTAACTGGTGGACAGGCAAAAAAAGTAGTCAGCAGTCTGTATTTTGGTGGTGGAACACCTGCATTGGCAATTGATAGGTTGGGAGAAGTCATTGATTCGCTCACATCTCACTTTAAAATTTCACAGGGAATCGGGATAGAACTTCATCCAAGCAACGTAACGGAAGAAACGTTGCAAAAATTATCGGATATGGGAGTTACAAAAATCAGTATCGGAATTCAATCTTTTCAAGATAAATTTTTGGGAATTTTGGGAAGAAAAGAAAATCGATTCGAAACAATGTTTGATGCATTGCAAAAAGTTTCTTTTGAAACAGTTGCCATGGATTTTATCTTTGCATTACCCAACCAAACATTTCAAGATTTGCAGAAAGATATTGAACTTGCATTTTCAAACGGTGCAAATCACATTGCCATCTATCCTTTTATTGATTTTGGATTTTTGGAATCGGGAATTCAAGAGTTTTCTAAAAAGGAAAAACGAGCACTGTTAAAGCAGATAACGGATTATTGTGAAGAAAGAGGTTATATAAGAGATTCTATTTGGACCTTTTCGAAAGATGGTAGAGCGAGCTATTCTTCGATGACAAGAGATAACTTTTTGGGATTCGGAGCATCTGCAACAACTTGTTTGGACGAGATATTCAAAATCAATACATTTTCCGTTGAAGAATATATCAATCGCTTGAAGAGCGAACAGATGCCAACTTCATTGACATTAGATTTTACTGTGAGACAGAGAATGATTTATTATTTGTTTTGGAAATTCTATTCTATGAGAGTGGATTGCAAGGAATTTCAAGAGTTTTTTTGTCAAGATTTAAAAAAAATATACGGTTTGGAGTTGATTTTTGCAAAAAAAATCGGATTTTTGACAGAAAGAGACGGAGTGTATGAATTGACAGAAAAAGGAGCATTCTATTATCATCATTATGAAAAATATTTTACCTATGATTACATCAATCATATGTGGGGTAGAATGAGTAAAGAGGCCTTTCCAAGACAATTGAATATAAAGTAAACAAAATAGTATTCTAATATCCAAGAATAGAATTACAACATCAAGTTGGATGTCAGGCTCTCGCTGGATATCCGATTTTTTTGAGCGAGTATTTAATGGTTCAGGAAAGTGTCTGTTGTAAGACTCGTTTGAAAGAGTGATGAACACTATTTATAAACCGTATTTAAAAACTTAAATCAACTCATTTTTTGTTCACTTTCATTATATCAAAAAGTCATATTTTACAGATTCATTAAAATTGTAGATTAAAAAAATAAGGTTTACCGGGAGGATGAAACGAGTGATTACAGTTCAACGGGGGAGATGAAGTGCAATATCAAATTGTATTATCAGATTGAATTGATAATAAGATGTAAACATGAATCATAAAAATGATATTCAAATCATTTTCTGAATTGACTGAAAAAAATTTTTTAATAAAAATTGTTGTAAATTCAATAATTAGAGAGCAGTTATACTCAATGTATCATAAATTAAGATTGATTTTATAAGAGAAGTATTGTAAACTTTATGATAACGATTATCGACCTATATTTAGAAATTGTCATAATCGTAATAAATAATCGTTTATACTAACAAGATGAGGTTTTTATTTCTAAAATAATAAATTTTCAATCATAGATTAGAGAAAGAATTATTCTTGAAAAATAAAGACATGTACTCCTTTTGAATTCGCCGAGAAAAAGATAGTCTTGATTCCATATAAGGAGATGTAACCATGTGTTTTGTGGATTTTTTGCGTTTTTTCGCGTAGAATATATAGAATATATAGAATATATACTATTCTAAAATACAAGAACAGAAAATCGTATATAACGATTTCGGTATAAGGTGTTAAAGGGGAAGAATCCTCTAAATTAAAAATGTTTAGATAAAGGGGAGTTATATTTTGATTGACAAACGTCTTTTGAGCTTGGTGCCTTCTTCAAAGAAGTACATTGCTTTGACAGTATTATGCTATATTTTGAGTTTGGTTGCAAATGTGATTTTTATATTTTTTATTGGCAATGGCTTAAACAGTCTCTATGAACACGGGGTATGGATGACTTCTGTATGGATGTCAGTGTTGCTGGTGGCAGGAGTATTTGTTTTGCGTTACACTGCTACTTTGATGTCGACGAAGTATTCTTATTTGGCTTCAGCAAAAGTAAAGAGCATTTTGCGTGAACTGATTTACAAAAAGGTCTTGGAACTTGGAACTGCTTATAACGAAAAGATCTCAACATCGGATTTAATTCAGACTTCGTTAGAGGGTGTGGAACAATTGGAGATTTATTTCAGCAGATATCTACCTCAATTCTTTTACAGTTTGTTAGCGCCGATTTTACTATTTATACTCATATTTCCAATCAGCAGAAAACCGGCAATCATTCTTCTGACATGCGTTCCTTTAATTCCAATGTCTATTATGGCAGTTTATAAAATAGCCGGAAAGTTGTTCAAAAAATACTGGGCTCTCTATGTGAATATGGGAAATGGTTTTTTGGATAATATACGTGGTTTGACAACTCTGAAAATTTATCTTGCAGATGAACGTAAACATCATGAAATGAATGAAAATGCGGAGGACTTTCGTAAAATTACAATGAAAGTACTGACGATGCAGTTGAATTCTACAACGATTATGGACTTTATTGCTTTTGGAGGAGCAGGTCTTGGAGCGTTATTTGCACTTTTGGAACTGCAAAAGGGAACGATTAGTATTGCACAGAGTTTTGTTATCATTATGTTGTCGGCTGAATTCTTTATTCCTTTGAGAAGGCTTGGTTCGTTCTTTCATATTGCAATGAATGGAATGTCGGCGAAGAAAAAGATTTTTTCTCTTTTGGACCTTCCGATTCCGGAGCGTGGTCATGCGACAATAGAAGGAGAAAAAATTGACATTTCAATGAAAAACATTGAGTTTTCATACGATGAGAACAGAGAGATTCTTAAGGAAGTATCAATTGAACTTCCGAACAAGTCTTTTGTTTCAATAGTTGGAGGCTCCGGCTCAGGAAAAAGTACTATCGCTTCTCTGATTAGCGGAAGATATTCTAATTATAGAGGAAGTTTGAAGATAAACGGATTAGAACAGAAGGACATTTCAACGGAGAGTATTGCGAAGCATATTACTGTGGTTGGTCATGACAGTTATTTGTTTTCAGGTTCTATTCGAGAAAATCTCTTAATCAGCTCTCCAAAAGCAACTGATGAGGAAATGTATCGTGTATTGAAGCAAGTTCGTCTGTATGAGTTTCTAATGGAACAGAATGGCTTGGACACCTTGTTATCAGAAGGTGGAGGCAATTTTTCCGGAGGACAAAGACAGCGTTTAGCTTTGGCAAGGGCAATTCTTCATAATACAGAGATGTATATCTTTGACGAGGCGACATCTAATATTGATTCTGAGAGTGAAGAGTATATTATGGATGCTATCAAATCTTTGTCAAAGGAGAAGACTGTGCTCTTGATTTCACATCGTTTGGAAAATGTTGTAGATTCCGACCGAATCTATGTTTTGGATGAAGGAGCTGTTAAGGAACAGGGAAGTCATCAGGAACTTCTTGAAAAAAATGGAGTATATGAGAGATTGTATCAAGCGCAAAAGAAGATGGAAAAGATAGATGGAGGTGTTAGCGTTGAATAAGATGAGTCGATATCAGTTGATTAAACGATTACTCGGTCTAGTTAAACCTCTGCTTAAGATTATAATACCGGCAATTTTATTTGGGGTTGCAGGATTTCTTTGTTCAATCTTCATCCCTGTATTGGGAGGATATGGAATACTGGAGGCAGCAGGGTTTGATAGGGTAATATCATGGAAGACAATATTGATCCTTCTTCCGTTACTGGGCGCTTTGAGAGGTATTTTGCGATATGCGGAACAATATAGCAACCATCTTTTAGCCTTTATGACTTTAGCCTTGATTCGTGATCGGATTTTTGAGGTTCTTCGAAAGCTATCTCCGGCAAAGCTGGAAGGTAAGGATAAGGGAGATTTGATTGCATTGATTACTTCCGACGTGGAGTTGCTTGAGGTATTCTATGCACATACCATTTCTCCGGTAGCTATTGCAGTTCTTACCTCTTCCATTATGATAGCCTATATCGGTTATCATTCGATTGTGATGGCAGGAATTGCTCTCTTAAGCTATTTGGTGATAGGAGGATGGATTCCTTTCTATATATCTCGATTGGGAAGAGAAACAGGAAAATACCAGCGAGAAAAATTTGCAAAGATGAATACGTATTTCTTGGAGAGTATTCGTGGAATGAAAGAAGTTTTACAATTTCATCAGCAAGAAGTCCGTTTGAATATCATTGATCATCAAACGGCGGAAATGGAAGACTTGAACAAACAATTGAAGGACTATGAGGCAATTTCAACTTCACTTACTGAAATTACGATTTTGTTCTTTTCTCTTTTGCAGATTGCAGTTGGAGGCTACTTGTTTTCAAATGGGTTTATTACATTCCCTCAACTTTTACTCTCTCTCTTTGCGGCAATGAGTTCCTACGGTCCGGTCGTTGCGCTGAGCAATTTGGCAAACAATCTTTTGATTACATTTGCTTGTGGAGAAAGAGTCGTTGCATTGTTGGATGAGGTTCCTCAGACAGAGGACATTACAAATGGTGCAGATATGAAGGAAGGAAATATCGTTTCCGATAATGTATCGTTCAAATATCAAGATGAATGGATATTAAAAAACTTCAATTTGGATATTGAAAAGAATAAAATTCATGCAATTGTAGGTAAGAGTGGAAGTGGAAAGTCGACCTTGCTCAAATTATTCATGAGATTTTGGGATGTTTCCGAGGGACAGGTTCGCTTTTCAGATCAACCTGTAGGAAAAATTAACACAAATTCATTAAGGAAAAATCAAAGTTATATGACACAGGAAACGTTCCTTTTCCAAGATACGATTGCTAACAATATTGCGATTGCCAAGCCGGATGCGAGTAGAGAAGAATTGATGGAAGCTGCGAAAAAGGCTTCGATTCACGAGTTCATTCTCTCTCTTCCAAAAGGATATGATACTGAGGTCAAGGAGTTGGGAGATAGTTTATCGGGAGGAGAAAAGCAGAGAATTGGACTTGCACGTGCTTTTTTACACGATGCACCTATTATGTTTCTTGATGAGCCTACCAGCAATCTTGACAGTTTGAACGAGGGTGTGATTCTGAAATCTCTTAGAGACTCTGCAAAAGGCAAGACTGTAGTTGTTGTTTCACATAGGAATTCGACGACGGCGATTGCAGATAACTGCATATCAATGGAGTCGGGCAGAATTAGTTAATGAATGGTTGACATCGCATAGTAGAGAACTGTCATAAATTATATTTAGAATATGGCAATATGGATTTTATTTCAAAAACAAATGATATTTGAATGGTGTATGAAATGCCAATCAATGGAGTCGTTTTATTAGGTTAGAAATTATGTTGAAAGGAGAAGTTTAAATGAAACAATATCGTATTAAAGTAGTGTTGGCACTTTGTATTATCGCGCTTATGATTCCGTCGTTTTCATTTGGATTGGAGAAGGGAAGTTATAGCGTAAAGAATGAAACCAGTTATGCAAATCCTAAGACTGGAAAAACGGAAGATGGAGGCACACAGATTGCATTGGGAGATTCCATGAGCCGTTCTCTCCTTGGAGAATATTTTTTGATTGATGTAAAGAGTAAGAAACAGAAGTATATGACAATAAGAGTCGGACTTCAGAAGTATGTAAGTAACATTAAGGTGTATGTTAAAAATAACAAGGGAGAATACAAAGAAGTTAAAATCAAGGAAAAAGCTCATGACAAGAAAAATGATACGAGAGACTATAAGTTTTCAATTTCTTCCGATTATCCTGAGTTGAAAATAAAGGTTTACGTAGAGCCTATGGAAAGAGATGTTATCTTCTTTGCAAAAAGTTTGGAAAAAGAAGTAAAAAAAGGGAACGATAAGTTTAACAAAATGAAGTTGTCAACGAAACTGAGTACTCCTGCTGACAAATAATCTCTTTATAAAGGAAAAATGCAAACAAAATGGAAATGGAAGTGGATATAGTTGAAGAAATTAGTTGCTTTGTGCTTGACTTTGAGTGTGGTATCAATTTTTTCCGGATGTGTCAATCAACATCCGGAAACAAATTCAAGAGAAGCACAAGATACAAGAATCATCGCTACTTCGGTTGCTACAGCCGAATTGGCTGAAAAACTGGATTTAGATTTGGTGGGAATTCCAAAGACAAAGACATTTAAAATTCCTGAAAGATATCAGAATGCAACCGAAGTAGGCGCACCTATGAATCCCGACATGGAAGTCATAAAGTCTTTGAAACCTACAGATATTTTAAGTCCTAAGACTTTGGAACCTGATTTGAAATCACGCTATGAACAGACAGGGTTACCTTATACTTTTTTAGATGTATCCAGTGTAGAAGGACTCTATCAGTCTGTTGAGCTTCTTGGAGAAAAATATGGAAAGCAGGAGATAGCAAAAGACTTATTGGACGATTATCACAATACATTAGATGAAATCAAGAAAAAACGAGAAGGGAAGAAGGAACCAAAAGTATTGATTTTGATGGGACTTCCCGGTTCTTATGTGATAGCGACGGATAAGTCGTATGTGGGTAACCTCGTGCAGATGGCAGGTGGAAAAAATATTTATCCACATGAGACAGAAGAGTTTTTGAATGTCAATACGGAGGACTTGATTCAACAGGATCCGGATTTGATTTTCTGTACGGTGCATGCTATGCCGGATGAGGTGATTGCACAGATGAAGGATGAGTTTGCAACGAATGATATTTGGCAACATTTTCGTGCCGTTCAAGAAGGAAGAGTTTATTATTTGGATTACAACCTCTTTCATATGTCGGCTGACTTTAGATGGAAGGATGCAATCATGTCCATTGAAGATGAGTTGAATCTTGAAAAGTAACATAGGTATAGATAAAGATTGCTTATCAGTATCCGTTTTGCAGTGGTATAGAGTGTATCTTTTAATGGTGAAAGGATGAAATGAGTTAATTTTTCGATGATATCAAAGTTTTATCATAAGGAGAGAGGGTGAATAGTTGAAAAAAAAGACGGCAGTTTTTGTAATTCTTATTTTGGCGTATGTCGTACTATTTTTTTATTCTATACGTGCCGGAACCATAGATATCACATACAATCAGATTTTTAAAGGTCTGTTTGTAGAATATGATGAGAGTTTTGCGATTATTTATGATTTGAGGTTTCCAAGAATCATTGTAGCGATGCTGGCAGGAGCTTCTCTTGCAGTATCAGGTGTCATGTTCCAAGCAGTGATGAAAAACCCTTTGGCGGATCCCGGTATTATAGGAGTATCTTCAGGAGCGAGTTTTGCTGCAGTCTTCCTGTTGATGTTGTTTCCACAAATGTATATATTGACACCAATGTTTGCATTTATTGGAGGAATTGTATCTTGTATGCTCATCTACCTTTTGTCATGGAAATCGGGACTGAATCCACTTAGAGTCATTCTCGTCGGAATTGCCATCAATGCAGTTTTTACAGGAATTATGGACTCCGTCGCGGTTATGGTAGGAGCAAAACAGGCAGGGGTTGCCTCAATTGTCAATGCAAATATTGCACAGAAGACTTGGTCTGACGTCAGCTTACTTACCGTTTATGTGGTAATCGGTCTGATGATAGCAGTTGGAATATCAAGATATTGCAATCTTTTAGCACTGGAAGACAAGACGATTCGTGCACTTGGACTCAATGTCGATCACTTGAGGATGTTCGTTTCCTTTATTGCAGTTCTTTTAGCAAGTATTACAACTGCGATTGTAGGAGTCGTAGGTTTTTTAGGTTTAATTGTTCCTCATATCGGAAGACTGCTGGTAGGATCAGATCACAAACTGTTGATTCCGTTTTCGGTATTGTCGGGTGGATTTTTGATGTTGCTTTGTGACACCCTAGGACGTGTGATTGCAGCTCCTTACGAAATACCGGTCGCTGTCAGTATGGCAGTACTTGGAGGACCGTTCTTTATATTTTTACTGAGAAGGAGTGAAGAGACCTATGGAAGTTAATCATATTTCTTTTTCGTATGATGGAAAAAAAGAAATTATTAAAGATGTCTCCTTTGCTCTCAAGAGAAAGAAAATTACTACCTTAATGGGTGCAAATGGTTGTGGAAAGTCGACTCTATTTCATCTTTTGACAAAAACTTTGGCACCTCAAAAAGGAAATGTTCTCTTGAATGGAAAAGAAGTTTCACAATACAAGATGAAGGAATTTGCAAGAAATGTTGCAATCGTGCACCAAAATAACTCAGCACCGGCAGACTTAAAGGTGTCGACTTTGGTATCCTATGGTAGAATCCCTTTTTTGCATTATCGAATGAGTCTTAGAGAAGAGGATGAAAAAATCATCAACGAAGCTTTGGATATTACCGGATTGACAGATTTTAAGGACTATACGGTAGGGCAATTGTCGGGAGGACAGCGTCAGAGGGTATGGATTGCAATGGCCTTAGCTCAAAGTACAGATATTTTGTTTTTGGATGAGCCGACAACCTATTTAGATATTCGTTATCAAATTGAGATTTTAAGATTGATACAGAGGTTAAATCGAGAAAAAAATATGACCATTGTCATGGTACTTCATGACATCAATCAGGCAATCCATTATAGCGATGTCATTTTGGGAATGAAGGATGGGAAAATCCTGTTTGAAGGAAAACCTGATGAAGTGGTGAGTACTGAGTTTATTTCTGAACTGTATTCGATTGATTTACCTATTGTAAATAGAGAAGGAGGGAAGTTCGTATTGACGGTGTAAGATGCCGCCAATCGAAAGTTTATGAAAACAGTTTATATAGTAGCAGGTTTTTTATTTCTTGCAATCGGGATGGTAGGAGTTGCGATTCCGGTGTTACCTACTGCACCTTTTTTGATAGATCGGAAGA
>NZ_DBHIIC010000027.1:0-18789 GCF_057248345.1 Filifactor sp.
TTGTAACACAAGTGAACCCTTAACGCTTTAGTCGCGTCCCACAGGGGCGCGTGGATTGAAATTATAAGACGTATAATCGCTATTTATAATCGCTCGTATTGTCGCGTCCCACAGGGGCGCGTGGATTGAAATTCCTGCGTTCGAATACACAACAGGCTTGCCGATAGTCGCGTCCCACAGGGGCGCGTGGATTGAAATCAACCGGTTGGCTTATAACTTGTCTACTGTACATGTCGCGTCCCACAGGGCGCGTGGATTGAAATAATGTTAATTTAAATTTTTAAATAGGAGCTGATAGGTCGCGTCCCACAGGGGCGCGTGGATTGAAATAATCTATCCTTTTGGTGTGTAAGAAGTTCCAAACTCCGTCGCGTCCCACAGGGGCGCGTGGATTGAAATCACCTTAAACATTCTTTTACAAAATCCCTCCAGTCGTCGCGTCCCACAGGGGCGCGTGGATTTGAAATATGATTAACTATGATGTAAAATATTGTTTATGAATAAAAGTACAGGGACGAAGATGAGATGTTTGGTATAGAAACGGAGACTGTTTATCAATATTGTCGGTTTCATTTACTGCAAGGAGAATATCAAATCGGTACAAAAAGTATGAATTGCATAGAATATTTATGCTAACAAAGATGTGTTGAGGTCGGTACAGCCTAAAGATGTATTGACATGTTATTATTTGAGCAGTTCTACCTTCCAAAAAGAAAGAGAGTTTTGATTGATGAGAAAAACAGAATTTCGATGTAATAAGTATTCGCCGGGCGTATTGTATATGATGGTAATAGTAGGAGTTGCAACGGGTCTGTTGCTTTTTTACGGATTTCTTGTTGTTTCGGGCATCAACAAAGGGCCGTACGATGGACCGATATACTTCCAAGAACACCCAAGACATGCAATTTATTTGATATTCTTTCTGATTCCGATTGCAATGGGATTGCCGGCATGGATTGCCAAAAAATATTGGAGCAGTAAAGAGGAAGAAGGACAGCTCGAACTGTATGATGAGTATGCTGTGTTTTATTGGAAAAACAAAGAATTCAAAATTGAAAAGGGAGAATTACAGATTAAGATTCCCGAGCCACAAGCTATTTGGTATTCCACCTATCTATTGGAATTTCAGGGACACAGAATTGTATTGGTCAACTCCTTGAAAGAAGGCAAAGAAAAGAGAAGAGGGGCTTGTTCTTTGGATATTGCAATATCTGAACTTTCGCCTTACAAAAAATTAAAAAAAAGAAAGCAGAAAGACAGAGCCGTTTTCGATTTTTATGGAATTCGTATTGTGTTTGGAATAACTACTCCTGCTGTCTTTGAGGATTCTCCTTATTATGTTGATTATCAAAATATCGTGACAATTCCAAATGCACCGTTTGTGACCTGTATGGTGAGAGAGAGAGCAAATCCTGTTCATGTTGTCGCAGATGTACAAATAGACATCAAACTGTTGAAAGACGATAGCTTAGAGGAAAAGACCTGAGCCGACAAGCAATTTTGAGAATGGTAGAACTGGACAAGCAGATTGAGATAGATTGAATAGGAAAATCATATTTGATTGCAAGGGATGATGTGCTATGAGAAAAATAATGACAAAAGCAATTTGTATCAAGAATATCACAACATTCAGTTTTATGACACTCACATCTTTTATCGTGTTGGGAGTCTTTGTCGTGAAACTGATAGAAGATATTCAAAAAGGGAAAGAGCTTTTTATCCCGGGAGTAGCAGTTTTGTTTGCAGGAGCGATAGTTGTTATGGTATTCAGCATCATACAAATTGTGAAGTATATCAGGATGTTAACCAAACTTTAGGATATGGAGTATGAGTTTGGTTTATATGACTTTGGCTTATAATGGTGTGGAATGATATAGTAAAACAGAATCATATTCTGAAAGAAAGCTTGATAGGTTTTCTTTCAAGAACCTAACGATAGGAGAGAAGGAGAAAAGAATGGAACTATCAAAAGAGTGGTTGGAACAATATGAACAAGTAAAAGATTTGTTGGTATCTCCGGTGAATTTTTCCGAACTTTTTAAAAGTGAAGAAGTAGAGGGAAAAAAGCTTTTTTTGTTAAATATGGGTACTGTGAATTTTACGACAGATGATATCTTGGTAAGAGATCCTCTTGTTTGGCTCAAAAGAGAAGAAGAACCATATTGTATCAAAGTACCGATGGGAAAATATCCTCTTGAAACCTTAGTGGTAGAATTGGAAGAAGAACATTACAGATATATTGCCAGTCGAGTGAGATTTTGTGGGAAGGATTCCGTTGTCTATCGTCAAGCGTTGAAAGGTATTGAAAATTTGGAAGGTGTCAACAGTGACAGTTTCTTCGGTTTCAACGTGGATGCAGGACTTGCTACTATCGTTGATACGAACACAAGAGATGCCTATTGTGATTTTGTGGACGCTTGGGAAAAAGAACATCCGGAAGGAAATATCTATGATGATTTTTTTGCAGAGGAATTTAGAAAAAGCTATCTTGAACATCCTGAATTCCAAAGAGACGGTGGAGATTGGATTAACTTCAACATTCCAAATACAGAATATACTATTCCGATGATTCAGTCAGGGTTTGGAGACGGAATGTATCCTGTCTATTTCGGTTATGATGAGTTAGGAGAGCTCTGTGATGTGGTAATGGAATATATTTATGTTGGAGCTGATGAAGAAACAGACGAAGAAGAATAGTTTGTCAACATAAAGTGGGAGAGAGGAAGAAAGAGACATTTGCCGATACTTCCTCTTTTATTTTTTGGTTAGAAAGAGTTTTGTATGAATCTTTTTTGTGTGAGAGAAGTTTGGACTGAAGCTGAAATGAAGAATAGAAAGAAATTCAAAAGAAGATAGGTAAAATGAGGATATACATCTTCTATTTTTGAAAAATATGATTTGCTTACTTTCAAAGATTGGAATACAATATTATCATATTGGTAAGAGGAGAAGATAGTATGGTTTTTGACGGACAAAATGATGTTGCAATTTTCAAAATAGGATACATGGAAGATACTACCGGAAAATTTGATGAAAGACTTGAAAAATGTGGAATAACTGTTCATTATGAAACAGAACCTCCTCGGGGCGACGGTATTTATTCTGTTATTCTAAGTGGGAATCAAAAATTTCCATTTTGGATATATAATCGAGATATTCTTTTGATAGGAGAAGAGTTCATGATAGTAGAAAGTGTTCAGTATGATACATTTGAACCGATTTCAACTGTTATGATTGACATCAAAAAAGCAAGATATGCAGATTTTAAAGAATGGTATCCGGATATTTGTGTTACAAAGGATAAAATAGAATTCGACAATCGATTCCACAAAGTGAAAAAATTGATTCTAAAGAATATATCTGATTTAGAGTGGATAGACTTATCGACCGGAATTGGAACAACAAAGTGAGAAAATCAAATGGAATATTGGAAGATCATCAGGACACTTCGAATAAAGAGCAAGACAATCACTTGATTGTTAGAGTAAGAGATTAGTAGCAAATAACGGTTTATGTTCTATTTTTTCTGATGTTGGTGTTCATCCGTAACCAATCGATATCACTTCAATTTCTATTGTGAAACGGCAACACAGTTTCGTATGGAACACATTTGCAGAGAATAAGAAAGTGATAGTTTAAGTTGACAAAGGAGTTTTAAAAAGGAAAAATAGATTACATGAGATTGGATTATGGTCAAACGAAAAGGTTTGGGAGGATGAAATGAATGTAATCGCAAGCATTGGTAAGAGTGCAGAAAACAAAACAGTAGGAAGAATCGGAGGCAATCTACCTTGTCTATTTCTTGATAGGGAAAGTGAAATAGAAGGATATCGGTTCTATATGATGTTTCAAAATCCGGAGAATCATGAAGAATACTTTTCTATCTTTGTACCGGAGGATTATGGTGTTATGATTGATAACAATACCTATCCCAATTGTTCGGTAAAGGTCTTTTCACATCATTTTTCAAAAGAAAGTGACAATACAAACTATACCTTGAAGGGTATCAACAAAGCATTTCTTATCGGATATTCAAAGGTGGATGACAATACCTTTGATTTTTTAACAAAATCGAAATTTCCTCAATTGATACAGGAGGAATCGTATGACATGAAGAAATTAGAGAAAGACGGATATGAGTTTTTTGTTCAAATAGATGAGGATTATTACACAGAAGATTTGATAAATGAGAATTATATCTTCGGTTATGGAGCATTGTACTTGTACCGACATTCTAAAAACGGAACAGTCATTGCCGGTTTTTGGCAATATTCATAATCATCATGTTGCAATATTACAATCTGTACAAAAGATATGTTCGACAGAGAATAAAAGGATAATGATGTTTGAGAATACTTTGGGAATATCATGTATGGTTCTATCGGAGAGGGTAGATTTCTGCCAAAAATGTTTATCCAATCGATGAGATGAAACAAAATCATGACAATAGAAAAATAAATCTACTTGTAATAGAGATTTGTATGAGTAGAAACATTAAAAAGTATGATTTGAAATAAGGAGGAAAGTATGGGAATTTTTAAAAATATGTTTGGAAAAAAAGATAAAAAACAGGAACAGAAAGGACAACTGGTTTTGTCAATGCCGATGTTTCGAGGAGACAGTTCCTATTCAGCAGATAAAGTGATACAGGATTTACAATCTCACTGGGGGCTGAAAGTAGATGAGATAGAACATAGTGATACGACAATATCATTCAATATTGATGGGGAGGTTATCGTGATTGGATTGATGCCTGCACCGATACCGGATGAGGAATTTGAATCCATGTACAGCTACTCTTATCTTTGGGAAAATGCAGAACAAGAAATCAAAGAGCATACACAACATGCAATCGTATCTATTTTGGGGAGCAGTACATCTGCACTCAAACGATATTCCATCTTATCAAAAGTCAATGCCTCTATTTTAAGAACTTCCGAAACGGCAATAGGAGTATATCAAGGAGCATCAACATTACTACTTCCAAAAGATTTTTATATCGACCTTGCAGATTTGTTATTAGAAGATTTATTACCGGTTCAACTTTGGGTTTATATCGGAATCATCAACAACAATGACAAAACAGGTCTATATACCTACGGAATGCAAGAGTTCGGCAAGTCTGAGATAGAAATCATCGACACTTCGATGGAATCAGATGACGCATACGTTTTTTTATTGACTGTCCTTCAATATATCATAGAACAGGATGTTACATTGAAACATGGTGAAACGATAGGACTTACCGAGGACCAAAAAATCAAAATTACAGAATCAAAAGCAATTTATTTGGACGGCAATTCCTTAAAATTGGAGTTATAGGATAGAGCAGGAAAAAATAGGAGTGATCACTCCATACGAGCATCATGATGTAACAGAAATCAATAGAAAACAGTCACATTACCCATAGTATGCTGATAACGGATGTGATAGCAGTGAATATAAAAGAGTATATCAATCAAGTAATTTTTGTGATGTCTGCAAATTCCGATATTGGCATATAGGGAGCAAGCAATATGACAGAGCCGATAGATGGAACAGTTGGAGGGATACCATGGAGATACGAAATGAAATAGAGAGAGTCATCAAAGAACATACACTGGATAGAAAAAGATGTTTTGAGTGTTCCAAGATGAGTTATCAGTCTATTATCAGATCGATAGAACAGAAATTCACGAGAACAAATAACATTCATTGGTCTAATATGGGTCAAGGATTCAAACGGAACTTTCTGTGTCAAATAATTGATGTATCAGAAGACTCTATGTGGGTGAAACATTTGCCGAAGATCATACCATCTCATGACGATATGGTATATGTACTGTTTGAAGATGTCATCCATTTTCAGCCGAAATACTGGATATACGAAATGGGTATTCCGGAGTTGATTTGTATTATTGGAAATGTGAATGGGCTCAATGATTTCTATATTGTATCCAAAAAAATGGATTGGTTAATCAGTGAAAATCATGAAGACATCGTATCATTTGTAGGGGATACACTTGATATTTCCTGCTTTGAATAGACTAAATTTGTGATGACACAAACAATATGGATGGATATGGTTGAACGATAGGTTATCAGATAACAACCTGACGTTGACGTGGGTAATAAAATAGATTATTGTATAGAAAGAAATAATAAATTCAATATTAGGGAGGTAGTTAAAATGGGATTGATTGCAAACTATCAATATTTGAGTGATGAAAATTTAAAAGAATTAAAAGAGTTTTCCGGCAGTGAAGATGACCTTATGGAACAGGTGGAAGAGTGGAATGAAGAAGCAGATATTCTGCTTGACATTGACAAAATGTGGGATGTTCTTCACTTTGTATTGACAGGGGTGGACAGTAGCGAGCCGATAGAAAATGACCCTTTGAGCGAAGCTGTTGTTGGAGTATCCGTTATGGAAGGAATCGAAAACTTTATCGCTTACACCGATAAGTCAAAAGTTGCAGACATTCTATCCGCTTTGGAGGACTTTGATATAGAGTCTGCGATGGATGAATTTAGCATGGAAGATTGTAAAAAAGCAGACCTTTATCCTAATATTTGGGACTATGAAGAAGAGGAAGATGAGATTAAGGAAGAAATTACAGATTACTTTGAAGCGATGATAAATTTCTATCGAAAAATGTTAGAAACAAACGGAAATGTACTGGTTACCATTTATTAGAAAAGAGAGCAAAAAAAAAACGGTCTATATTTGTAATCAAGGAGTTAAAATAAGGAGATTGAATCGTCCGGATAAGCAGTTGATTTATTCGGACGATAGATTGGAATAGAGTGACGTTTCCTAAGAAAAAAAGTACACATGATAGAGTTCTGATAACATGGCATATCGTATCTTATTGATAGGGATGAAAGACATTCTCCATGAAAAAGATGAAAGAAACAGTCAAAAAGGACGAACGGTAGATACAGAAAAAAATAAAGAATAAAGAATAAAAAATAAAGAATAAAAAAGAGACACTTTTTGTTGTAAGAAAAGACGACAAGAAAGTGTCTTTTTTTGATAGGAAAGAAGTCATTTTCGTCAATGATGGATTGGAACAAGATAGTCTTTTTTTCCAATCAGTTCGTATCAGTCAATCACATTTGATTTGTCTTATGAGTGAATTCCACTAGAGAAAAATCTGAGTGAATTCCACTAGAGAAAAATCGTTTTGTGCAATTTCGGCAACAATTCCAAACAAGAGATTTTGGTAGTGATTTGATAAAAAAGATATAACTATGGTATAATAGAATCAATTATGAGAAGAAAAAATGTCAATCAACACTTAAAAGTGATATAAGAGAAATTTTTTGGAAAGGTTGTTTTTCATAAGATGAAAAAGGAGGAAATAAGATGAAGAAAAGACTATTTTTGACGATGATAATGTTCTTAATGACAAGTATGATATGTTGCTCTACCGTATTTGCTTATGGGAAAAAGCCAACTTCTACAAAGCAAATCAACATATATCAAACAATGGAAATGCAACTGAATAACCCTGATGATAAGATAAAAGACAAGATTGTGTTTACTGATTTGAACGGAAAGGTACTGCCTTATCTTTTGAATCAAAAAAGTCCGAAAACCTATTTGATTTTGGCGCTTTACAATGAAAATCAAGAAATTCGTATGAAAATCAATTTGAATCCGAAGGAGTACACACTGAAGAATACGAAAGAAGTGTTCTATTTAGATAATGACCAAAATGCAAAAGCGTTGCAGACGCATTTGTCAAGTTACTTCTATCCTATGAATATCGAATTGAAAGATGGAGCGTTTGCTGTAGAAGAAAAACAAGCCGGCGTAGCAAAAAATGCGACACCGAATTATAGCAAAACCAATCATCAAGTAGAGGGAGTTGATGAAGGTGATGTAATCAAAACAGACGGACAATATATTTACTATATTTTGGATCATTCCGTTGTAATTGCAAAAGCTGAAAAAGGAAAATTAGCAATCAAGAAATCTCTTGAGATGCCTAAAAATCTTATCCCGTTTCAATTATATGTAGATGATAAAAAGTTAATTGTCATAGGAGATTTTTACAATCCAAGATACTATGAAGCGAAAGCAGATTACGGCACACCATATACAGGAACAGCGACATTGGTATATGATATGACCGATGTATCTCAACCGAAAAAAATAAGAGAGATGATACAAGAAGGATACTATCTATCGTCCAGAAAAAATGGAAAAGTACTCCATGTCATCACACAAGATGCAGTCTTTGTAGGAATGCCTCTATTGGAAAACAACAGTCTATCAGAAAACACAAAACTTCCTCCAAAAACGACAGGAATTTTGAAAGAAGAAGTGAAAGGGACAAAAATCCGACATGATGTTGCAAGATATGATAAGATTATTGTATTTCCGGGGAATTACACTTCCAACACTGTTACCATGACAAGTTTTGATGTGACAGGAAACCGTGGTGCAGAAGAAATTTCCTATGTCGGAGAGGGGGAAGAACTGTATTTATCTCAAAATGATTTGGTGATTTCCTATACAGGGTATCCTCGTACAGAAGAATCCGTATCCAAAGATTCCGTTAAAAAAACCGATATTGAAGAAAAGAGTTATCCGTTTTATTGGCAACCCTACACCTTTTTAAATCGTTTTCGATTAGAAGGAACAAAAATGACCTATATCGGTTCCAACCAACTCAAAGGAACCTTGTTGAATCAGTTTGCTTTGGATGAACATGACGGATATTTGCGTGTTGCCTACACTACGGAACGTGATGGAGAAAATGGAATTGTCGTTTTTGATTCCAAGATGAATTTGGTAAGCGCATTGAAAGGTTTGGCAAAAGGAGAGAGAATCTATTCTGTTCGTTTTATGCAGGATAGAGCATATCTTGTGACATTCAAAGAAGTCGATCCGTTTTTTGTCATAGATTTGAAAAATCCGTCAGAACCGAAGGTAGCAGGATACCTTAAATTACCGGGATACAGTTCTTATCTTCATCCACTTGATCAAAACCATGTATTGGGATTTGGATATTCTGTGAAACAAGAGAAAGACAGAATCGTAAATGACGGAGTGAAAGTAGCAATCTTTGATGTGACCAATGTTGCAAAACCGGTTGTGTGTTCCGAACAAGTGATAGGAAAATCCGGAACATATAGCGACCTTGCCTATACACACAAAGCATTGTTATATCATCCGACCAAAAAATATCTTGGTTTTCCGATTACAGTGGTAGAGAAAGATTCACAAAACTCCAATATAGAATCGAAAGTAGCATTTCAAGGATCATATTTCTATCAAATTTCGCCTAACTACGAGTTGAAGAAAAAAGGAGAAGTTTCGCATATCACGAAGGAAACAAAAATCAGAGATTATGATTATGAGTCCAATATCTCCGGAATGCTTTATATTGATGATGTCGTTTATGTTGTTTCTCGAAATAAGATAAGTTCCCATGAAGATCAAACCTTGCGTCAGATTGACGAAAAATACTGGGAAAGAGCACCACGAAAGACTCCTCCGGTAGAGCCGATACTATACGAGGAAAGAGCAAGATAACAAATAACTGTCTTGATGTAAGTAATACAACCGAACAAAAAATCATTGGAAGGGAGAGGAAAACCTCTCTCTTTTTTTGGAAAGAGGTATTTTTCACAAGTGAAGTATTTTAGTGAGGAGAGTTTGTGATAGTCATCACTTGACAAAAGATATTTTGATAGGCTATACTGAATAATCTGTCCATCGAAAGACGGGTAGTACACTACAATCTATTTGTAGAAAGAAATGTTTTCTTGGTAACCCATTTCTATAAAAAAACAAGAGGAGGAAAAAGAATGAAATGGAATGTAAGAATTTTGGTATGGAATGCAGTAATTGCAGCAGTGTATGCAGTGCTTACGATTAGCTTGGAACCGATTAGTTACGGTGCAGTACAATTTCGGCTTTCAGAAGTAATGACATTGTTGGCATTTGCAAATCCGATGTTTGTACCCGGTCTAGTATTAGGTTGTGTGATTGCCAATCTTTTCAGTCCGCTTGGAGCAATTGATGTGTTTGTAGGTTCTTTTGCGACATTCCTTGCAATCTATCCGATGAGATACTGCAAGAATGTATATTGGGCATCCTTGTTACCGACGATTGCAAATGGAATCATCATCGGAATAGAACTTACCGTATTGTACCAAATTCCAATCTTCATGAGTATAGCATCCGTTGCTGCGGGAGAGTTTGTAGTGGTATCCGTAATTGGAACACAACTGTATCGCATTTTTGTGCAACGAAAGTTGGCTCAATCCCACGCATCGTAAAGTTTGAACAGAATAAATGGTGAAAAACAGGAAAAGCTGTGTTATTTTTTGATAAAATAGCATAGTTTTTTTGTTTTTATGGTATACTTTTGACTGTGCAAGAGTTGTTATTGGAAACAAGTAGAAATAAATATAAAGACATAGGGTGAAAAAAGATGAATATTACATTACAGAAAAAAATAGTATTGATTGCCATACTAATCATAGGAATTGTTTTGTTGGTTGCCGTATACAGTGTGAATAGAGAGATTTCTTTGCACAAGATAGATACAAACTATGACAAAATCACCTCCATTCGTATCAAAGCACCGACAGGAAGTGTTGTGCGAGTAGAAAACAAAACACTTGTCGATCAGGTGAAAAGATATTGCAAACCGACAGGCGAACTTTCTATCTATCAACAAGACTTTGAAACAAATACAACCGGAACACCGATTACTATCGCCTTCTACAAAGAAGACAAGCTGTTGTTTGAAGAAAAGATATATACCCTGAAAGAATCCGTTTTGGATAAAGAGGAAGTTGGAAAAGCACGTTGTATCTACATCCAATCAGTGCCATGTGCTGTTAAAACGGGAGATAAATGGATAGCAATCAACGCCTCCGATGCACAGGTAGAAAAATATTTGGGAGAACTTTGGCATGGAAACAAATAGAGAAGAGAGTGTAAATGGATAGAGAGGAGATTATCATGGAAAAGAAAAGACTGTTCAGTGGAGTACAACCCTCCGGACGAATTACATTAGGAAATTATTTGGGCGCATTGTCCAATTGGACAACCTTGCAGGATGAATATGAATGTATTTTTTCAATTGTGGATATGCATGCCATTACCGTACCGCAAAATCCGAAAGAACTGAGAGAAAATGCATTGTTGTTACTGGCACAATACCTTGCTGTTGGAATTGATCCGAAAAAAAGTACCATCTTTATCCAATCTCATGTACCGGAACACGCCGAATTGAGCTGGATACTTTCCACAATGACCTATATGGGCGAACTGAACAGAATGACACAGTACAAAGAAAAATCACAAAAGAACAGTGATAATTTAAATGCCGGACTGTTCACCTATCCGATTTTGATGGCATCCGACATCTTACTTTACTGCACAGACTTGGTACCGGTAGGAGCAGATCAAAAACAACATTTGGAATTGGCACGAGATTTGGCAAACCGATTCAACAACAGATATTCCGATACCTTCCCCGTACCGGAAGGATTTTTTCCAAAAATTGCAGCAAGAGTGATGAGCTTACAGGAACCGAACAAAAAAATGAGCAAGTCCGACTCCAATGAAAACGGATTTATTTCTCTGTTGGATGAACATGATGTGATTATCAAAAAAATAAAACGAGCAGTGACCGACTCTGTCGGTGTTGTGCAATATAACGAGGAACAAGCCGGAATCAAAAACTTGTTGGAAATTTATAGTAAAATGACAGGAGAAAGCATCGAATCCATCGTTGCAAAATATGAAGGCAAAGGATACGGAGATTTCAAACAGGATACGGCAGAAATCGTAGCGGAAGGACTTCGCCCAATTCGTGAAAAAACAAAAGAATTATTGAGCGACAAAGCGTATTTGGAATCAGTCTATCGTGATGGGGCAGAAAAAGCAGAGACGATTGCAAGAAAAACTTTGAGAAAAGTGCATAAAAAAATAGGATTTCTGCCAAGAGGATAGGAGTAAGTCATGGGTTATATCATGTTATTTATCGTATTGTTGATAGGAGATCAAGCGAGTAAATATTGGGCAAGAACAGTATTGTATCAACAATCGAGCATCCAAGTGATTCCACATATCTTGCGATTTACCTATGTAGAAAATCGAGGAGCGGCATTTGGAATGTTGCAGGGACAGAAAATCTTTTTCGTCATCATGACATTCCTATTGATTGGATTGTTTTTTGTCTATCTTAAAAAAACAAATACGAACAAGTGTATGAAATGGACAGCCTCCATAATCATTGCCGGAGCAATCGGAAATTTGATAGATAGGGTATTGCTTGGTTATGTTGTTGATTTTATCGACTTTCATATTATTTGGAGATATGTGTTCAATGTTGCCGACATTTATGTAGTAGGAGGAACCCTCCTGCTGGCACTTCAAATTTTGTTACAGGATGAAAAGGAGAAAGAAACTTCCTTATCCAAATAAGCTTATCCAAAGAAGACAACAGAGGAAACAAGACATAAAGTTTTGTTCATCCTATCCGAACAACGATAAAAATAATACAGTTGACAAAAAGGAGGAAAGGTATGGGATACATTACAAACTTAAATGAACTGTCCCTATTGATATGTGAACAATATATGCCCGATGTTAAATTGGCAGTGGATATTACCTTAGGAAACGGTTTGGATGTCCAAAAATTTCTTCCTTATATTCAGGAAAAATTGATTGCCATTGATATTCAGAAACAAGCGATTGACGTATCGAAAGAAAGATTGCAAAAAGTACTTTCTAAAGAAGAGTACAACAAGATAGAATTCGTCACAGATAACCATGTCAACATCGACCGTCATGTTGATAGAGTTGACTTTGTGTTTGGAAACTTAGGTTATCTTCCCAACTCTGACCATAAGATTATGACAAAGTCGAACACCACATTGATTTGCTTGCACAAAGCATTGAAACTGTTGAATCCAAACGGATTGCTATCCATCATCAGTTACTTGGGACAGGACAGAGGACAGGAGCATCGCAGTCTGTGTGCTTTTTTTGAAAGCTTGGATTCCAAGCAATACAAGGTAATTCATATCAATCCTTTGAATCAGGATGAGATGGCACCGACCTTGTTTTTGTGTCAAAAACTGTATGATGAACCGTCACAGGAAAGAGGAGTTTTTTGATAGAGATAGAATGGTTTGAATAAGAAGAAATTGAGGAGAGGTACAGTCCGGAAAGAATGTCAAAAGAAGGAGAGAGAGTATGCAACCGAAAGCAAATCCAAAAGTGCTTGCACTGATGTTGTTACTATTTACCTGTGTTGCTTGGGGAGGTTCCTATGTCAGTATCCAAATCTGTTTGGATGCCATGGGACCGGTCTATCTACCGTTCTTTCGATATTTACTTTCGGCAGTACTTCTTTTTGTTGTGTTGAAAATAAAAGGCATTCCCTTAAAAATCGAAGAATCGGACCGGATACAAGTAAGTTTGACTGCATTGTTCAGTATTACCATCTATTTTTATTTTGAAAACAGTGCCATCAAACAAATCGGAGCCAATGAGGCCGCCATTTTGGTAGCGATGTTGCCGGTAGTAGCATTGATTGGGAATCGTATTTTTTTGAAACAAAAACTGTTGCGTCGCAATATCCTAAGTGCAGTGATTTCCATTATCGGAATCTATTTTGTCATTGGAGGAGTACAGTTTGGACAGAATAAAATAGGATACTTCTATGTGTTCTTGTCCAATTTAAGCTGGTCAGCCTACCTAATCACAACAAAGCCGTTACTGAAAAAATATGAAGGATTGGTATTGACCTTCTATCAATGTCTGATTGGAGGAATCGCTTTTCTTCCGGCTCTACCGACAGACTACATCCATTTTGACAAAATAGATACCGAAATCGCAGTTCACTTTTTGTTTTTAGCACTGGTTTGTTCGGCAGTGTGCACAGTCTGCTATACCTTTGCAATCAAACATTGCGGGGTTGGAATCTCAGCGTTGTGTTTGAACTTTATCCCTGTTGCCACATTCCTTTTCAGTTTTTTGATTCTAAGAGAAGTGATGAGGCCGATTCAGATGGTAGGAGCATTTATCGCGATTTCAGGATTGCTGTTGATGAAAGAAGACCAAGCGATTGATGGATAGAGGAATGACTGATAAAAAGGGACTAAAAATTTGTTTCTTCACTTGATTCTTTTTCTCCTTGGATGATGAAACGGTATCCTTTGGTTTTGAGAGATTGTTTCTTATGAAAGGTGTAGAGTACATAGGATGAAAGATTGGTTTGCAGTAGTCGATATTCCATGGAGATGCATTTCTAAGAGAGGAGTTTGCAGAGTATCGATGGACTCCATACTAAAAAGGACTCGTTCAAAGTATTTTTTGTTGCCTGACAAAGGCATGGAAACAAGGAAGTAGATGTCCGAGATGTCTTTCATCAGTCATTCATCAAAAAATAGAAGCTTTGCTTTTGTTGTGTTTATGATAAAATAAGGGTAAAGATAACAATATAAAAGGGGGATTGATGAAATGACATTTAAAGAGTGGATCAACAAATTTCATCCTGAATGTGAGGATGATATGATGGAAGAGCAACTGATGGAAGAGTATGCAACTTGGCAGAAATCACATAGCGATTCCATGTGTTCCTTCTGTGCGACGGGAGAGATGACCGAATCGTCAGATTTGGATGGGATTTTATAACATGTAATATTGTATAAGAAAAATTGTAATGAATTGGTATCGAATGGTTTGTTTCGGTAGCAATTCATTTTTTTAAGCCTTGCTTAATCGAGTATTGTTCGATACAGCATATAGACCGTGCTAACACTCTAACTGCGATTCTTGAATAAAACCATAGAGAATATCATGAAAAATTGACGATAGGAACAAAGCATGATACAATAAAAAAATAGATACATAATCATAAGAAAGATACAGAAACTCCGGTTCTTCTGTTAGATGAACAGAAGGAAAAATCAAGCTCTAAGGTAATAATTTGTAACAAGGTTCATGATGGAGTATCGTTTGTTGATGACAGGTTTCAAAGGAAAAGTGGTTGGAATGATATATCCATAACTTAAGAAACGATAGATACACGATAGTTCATTCAATAAAAAGTAAGAGATACACATAAAAATAAGGAGAAAAGGGGACACTCATGTTAAAAAAATTAGCAACCGTATTATTGACAGGTGCATTGCTTTTGACGCCGTTGCAAACAGTAAATGCTACAGGAAACTATTTTGTTACACTAAACGGAGCAAGACAGAATGTAACACCGATTGTTCAAAACGGAACAACCTTGTTACCGGTAGCCACAGTCGGGAAATTGGTCGGATATCAAGCAACTTGGAATAACCAAACAAAATCAGGAGTATTATCCAATCGTTCAGTAGACATATCCTTTCGCTTAGGCAGTAATGCGCTGACAGTTATGGTAAATGGTGCAGGGTACAAAATTTTTATGCCCGAGCCTGTAAAAGTAATCAACGGAAAAACCTACTTGCCGTTACGAGCAGTGGGAGAATGTTTGGGGATGACAGTCGGATACAATGCCGAAACACGAGAAATATCTTTAAAGACCGATGTGGAACTGAAAAATACCGGCAAACAGTCAACTGTTGATACCAAAAATTTGAATGCTGAAATCATTCGATTGGAAAAAGAGATAAGAGCGACATTTGGAAGTGAGGCAGTAGAAGACATCCAATCAATCATCAATCAAGTGGGATTTCCTATCACACAGGAAGAATACAAAAATTATCTTGAAACACTCTTACGGAACAAAGACAGTATCCTAAAAGAGAAAGAAAGACAAAAAGAGATAGAAAAACAAAAAGAACAGTTGTTGAACGCACAATCACAACAATTCAAATCCGAACCACAACAGAAATCGCAAAGACCGACAGTTTTGGAATCAGAACAAAACAACAGTAATTTTGCCAAACCTTCAAATGAAAGAGTGACACTGTTGCCGGACCACAAAATTAAAAATATGAACTTTACACAGGCAGAAATCAACTATATTTTGAGAGATACTTTGACAGACGAAGAACAGGAATTGTATGATGAAATCAATCAGCTAAGACAATCCAACGGCTTAGCACCACTTCCACTTAATATGGAGCTAACAAAAGTTGCAAGAGTTCATGTGTTGGATTCTAAGAAAAACAACCCTCAAACATTAACAGATGCAAGAGGACAAAAAGGAAACTTACACAGTTGGTCTATCAGCAAGTATTGGACAGGTGGTGCCTATACACCTGACCATAAGTACGCCCAAATGATGTGGGACAAACCGAGAGAACTGTCAAACTATTCGGGAGATGGGTACGAAATATCGACAGCAAGATATGGTGCTGACCATAGCCCTAAGAGCGCAGTAGATGCGTGGAACAGTTCTCCTCCTCATAGAGCTGTTATTGTGAGTTCAGGTCAATGGGATATACTTTCCAGTTTCGGAGTGGCAATAGACGGCCCATACGCTCATGCATGGTTCGGAGAGGAATAAGCTTTTAACCTTCTTGAAAACACCATAGAAAGTATCATAGCAAAACAATATAGTAGCAAGAGTTGTTCGTAGCGAATTTACCGGAAATAAAAAAGAGAGATGGAAGAGAAAACCGTCTCTTTTTTTATTTATTCTAAATTATAAAAATTTTATAAAAAAATGGATGAATCATAGACATTTTTGTAAGAAAATGGTATTCTATATGTGAAATCATCAGAGAGAATACACTTTATGTCAGCAGCCTGAAATTGAAAAAAATTTTAGGTTTTTTGTCGGGAGAGAAAGAATTCGATTTTGTTCAGACAACATAGGGTATGACTACGTCGAAAAAGAGAACTTCATCTACAAAATATAGAACAGTATTTTTGTTGATTAAGTTCTCTATCTTTACATTTTGAACAAAAGAGATAAGGTGATTCAATTTGTATGAAATATAAATCATAAAGGAGGTAATTGTTTTGTTAAACAAAAACAAAAAATGGCTTAGTTGGATGCTTACAGTAGCAATGTTACTAACATTGATTCCACTAAACGGTCTGAGCAATACTATTTTTGCAGCGGCCTACACCAATGGTACATTGCAAACGGCATTAGACAACCTAGCGATTCCATCTACATCAACATTAGTTAATGTATCAAGCAAAGACATTGTAGGTGGAGTGAGTACGAGCCAAATCAAAACAAAATTTGGCCAGGTTAGAAATGTCAACCTGAGCAACAACTTCATTACAGTCATTGAAGAGGATGCGTCTGGAATTGCAAGAATTGTGAAAGACGATAACCTTTTGACACCTGCGTCACGTGCCATCACATGGCCGAGTGCAAATATCGAACGCTTGCGTTACAATCCTCAAGCAATCGATTTGGACGCAGAGTTCGCAAACATGACTGTTGCCGGAAAACCGGGAATGACAGTAAAACAACTGATTGCCAAAGGGGTAATTGTAAGCTTGGATGTATCCTACAACAATATCCCACAACCGGGAGTTACTTTGACAAACCCTGTTATTCCTGCTACAACTGTTCAAAGTTGGACAGGAACAGGACCATTGAAATTGATCTTTAAGTACAAAGATGTACCGAATGCTCCTGTAGAAGTAAGCAAAACAGTAACAATGCATGAATTGACAGCATTGACACTTAGTGACATCAGTTCAGGAGAACAATTCTTCAAAAACGTGGAAAAGACATTCTACGTGACAAAGATAGGACACAACGGAGCAGTTGTTCCTGTGCAAGCCGGAGATGAAGTTAACTTCTCTGTAACATCACCAAGTGGAGCACCGTTGGCTGGAGTTTCCAAAGTTGTAGACAACGGAAAGTTAAAAGTAACATTCAAATTTACAGGAGAATTCACCAATAAAGATTTGCAAGTTACTTATACACCTACAACAACAGGTTCAACACCGTTGGTTGCGTCAGTAAACAACCTAAGCTGTAAAGCAATCAAAGTGATTGGAATCAAATTGACAGATGAACAATCACCAAATACAGCAGGCGCAGCAAATGTTACAGTTGTAACACCTGCAGACGGAACATTCTATCCGACAGCAAGTCAACAAGTGTATATTGCAAAAGGAACTACAAGTTCTGCGTTTAACCTAGCAACTTACAATACAAGAGAACCGAACCTTACACAAGGAAGATACTATGTACAAGTAAGAACAGAAGATGATCCTACATGGCATTACTTGAGAGATGTGAACTATCTTTCTGTATTACCTGGAGCAGGACTTCAAGGAAGAGCTACAGTAGATAGTAACGGATTTGTGTATTTGGAAGTAAGTGCAGATGACAATGCTGCAGGAGGAACTACAATTAAAGTAACAGCAAGTGCAGACGTAACACCATCACCACTTGCAGTTCCAACAATCACATTGACACCGATCTTAAAAGAAACAGAGCCTGAAGCGTATCGTATTTATGAATTTGAAGAAAACGACATCAATACATTTACCAGTGCATCAGACATTGACGACTTCTTAAGAAACGGAACACCACGTGAGTACTATGAAGTAGCATTGACGACTACAACTCAAACAGGAGAAACTAACTTTAAGATTAAAGAAGGATCTTCAAAATACTACTATCCGGTTGGAGTATACAAAAAACAAGGTCCTGGCAACAATAAGATTTTGAAAGCCGTACCATTTACCCAAGCTAAAATTTGGTATCAAAAAGAAAAAGTTGCAGCAACACTACCGTTCAATGGAGGTCCTTTGCCATTTGGTCCAAGTGGAGCATACCCTGGAACATCGATGGAAGCAAGTCAAGTAGCAGGGGCAGCTCATTTGAGCAGTGGACTTAAAGTAACAGCACTTCCAAA
>NZ_DBHIIC010000028.1:0-18075 GCF_057248345.1 Filifactor sp.
TCCGGAACTCCTGAAAAACCAAGATTCAACGTATACAGAAGTACAAGCAATATTTATGTGCAAGTGATTGACGATGTAAACAGAGTAACCTTAGTATCTGCTTCTACATTGGATAAAGCGATTAAAGAACAATTAGATAGCACTGGAAATAAAGAAGCTGCAAAACTTGTAGGAAAAGTTGCAGCTGAGAGAGCAATCGAAAAAGGAATTAAAGAGGTAGTATTCGATCGTGGTGGATATATTTATCATGGAAGAGTTCAAGAAGTTGCAGAAGGTGCAAGAGAAGCTGGACTTCAATTTTAGGAAGAAGGAGGGGAAACAATGCAAAGAAAACGAATTGATGCTCGACAACTTGATTTAGAAACAAAAGTAGTCAACATTAGAAGAGTAACAAAGGTAGTAAAAGGAGGTCGTAACTTCCGTTTTGCAGCCCTTGTTGTAGTTGGAGACGGAAACGGACACGTTGGATTAGGAACTGGAAAAGCAAGTGAAGTTCCTGAAGCAATCCGTAAAGCTGAAGAAGATGCTAAGAAAAATATGATAGAAGTACCGATGGTAGGAACTACAATCCCTCATGTAGCGAAAGGAAGATTCGGTGCAGGATATGTAATCATCATGCCAGCTCCGGAAGGAACCGGAGTACTAGCAGGTGGACCTGTTCGTGCCGTACTTGAATTAGCAGGAATTGAAGACGTTCGTGCAAAATCAATTGGTACAAATAATGAAAGAAATATGGTTAATGCAACAATGGAAGGACTAAAATCTCTACGCACTATTGAACAAGTAGCTGAACTTAGGGGTAAAAAAGTTGAAGATCTTTTAGGTTAGGAGGACGAAGATATGTTGAAAATTACATTGAAAAAAAGTCCGATTGGAACTAAACCTAATCAAAGAGGAACATTGGTTGCTTTAGGACTTAAAAAAAGACACCAAACAGTTGAAAAACCGGATAATGCTCAAATCAGAGGAATGATTAGAACGGTTAGTCATCTAGTAGAAGTAGAAGAATAGAAAAAAAGGAGGTGCAAAGATGAAACTACATGAATTAAGACCGGCTGTAGGCGGAGGTACAAAGGCAAGAAAAAGACTAGGTCGTGGTACTGCTACAGGTCAAGGTAAAACTTCAGGAAGAGGACAAAAAGGACAAGGCTCTCGTTCCGGCGGTGGAGTTAGACCGGGATTTGAAGGGGGACAAATGCCTTTAATGAGAAGACTTCCAAAGATTGGTTTTGATAACACAAGATTTGAGAAAAAATACAGTGTAATCAATATTGATCGTTTGAATGGTTTTGAAGACGGAACAGTAGTTGATGCACAGCTATTGAAAGATAGAAAAGTAATTAAAAAGATTGAAAAAGATGGATTGAAAGTACTTGGTAACGGAGAATTCAATAAGAAAATTACGATTAAAGCAAGCAAATTCACAAAATCAGCAATCGAAAAAATAGAAGCTGCAGGAGGAAAGGTAGAGGTGATTTAGTTGTTTGAAGCATTGAAGCGAGCAATGAAAATACCGACATTAAGAAAAAGAATACTCTTTACAGCGATGATGCTGGTAGTATTTAGAATCGGTGCATCTATCCCGACAGCCGGAATGGATACAAGCCTTATCAAGAATCAGCTTAGCCAAAGCAATGTGCTTTCATTGTACGATATGATGTCCGGAGGGGCATTGAGTCAATTTACACTATTTGCTCTTGGTGTGACTCCTTATATCACATCATCCATTATCATGCAGCTTTTAGCAGTAGCGATTCCTACACTGGAAGAAATGCAAAAATCCGGTGAAGACGGAAGAAAGAAAATTTCTGAATATACAAGATATCTATCAGTGGCATTGGCATTGCTCCAATCTTTTGCATTGGTATACGGTATGTTTAGAGGGGCTTTGTTGTCACAAGACCTTTTATCTGTTTTTACAATCGTTATCACACTTACAGCGGGAACAACTTTCTTGATGTGGCTTGGTGAAATTGTAACAGAAAAAGGAATCGGAAATGGTGTTTCTATGATTATCTATGCGGGGATCATTTCAAGATATCCAATTTCCGTAAAACAAACATTAGAATTATCGAAAACAGGAGCAATCAATCCTATTCAAATTATGGTATTTTTGGTTGTTTCCATTGCGATTATCATTGGAGTAATCATGGTATTGGAAGGAGTTCGTAAGATTCCGGTTCAATACGCAAAGAGAGTAGTTGGAAAAAACACTTATGGTGGACAATCTTCTCATATTCCATTGAAAGTAAATCAAGCAGGGGTAATTCCTGTAATTTTCGCATCATCTGTAATGATGTTACCTGAAATGATGAGATTCTTTGTAAGAAATCAAGGATATCAAAATTTTGTGCAAAAATATTTAAGTTCCAATGGAAATCCGGGAATTTATATATATAGTATCATCCAGTTTATACTAGTATTTGCATTCTCATATTTTTATATTTCCATTACCTTCCAACCGGATGAAGTGGCAGACAACTTAAAGAACGGCAATGGTTTTATTCCGGGTATCAGACCGGGGAAACCAACTGAAGAATATATATCAAAATCATTGAATCGTTTAACTTTTGTTGGAGCAGTCTTTTTATCATTGATTGCAGCGTTACCTACAGTTATTTATCATGCAACAGCGATTCCTGTTCGTTTTGGAGGAACCAGTCTATTGATCGTAGTTGGGGTTGCAATTGAAACAATGAGACAAATCAAAGCTCAATCCGTAATGAGACAATATCAAGGATTCTTGAAATAGAAAACAGTGTAGAATTGGGAGATGAAGATATGAATATTATATTATTAGGGCCTCCGGGCGCAGGAAAAGGGACACAGGCAGAACGAATCGTCGAAGCTTATGGAACTGTTCATATTTCTACCGGAGACATCTTTCGAAAAAACATTAAAGAAAATACAGAGCTTGGAAAAAAAGCAAAAGGATATATGGATCAAGGGTTGTTAGTTCCTGATGAATTAGTAGTTGAATTGGTAGCTGACCGTTTGATGCAAGATGATGTTAAAAATGGTTTTATGTTAGACGGTTTTCCAAGAACAACCTTCCAAGCGGAAGAATTGGATAAGGTACTAAACAAATTGGGAACAACAATAGATACAGTAGTAAATATTGAAGTAAACCCTGATATCCTGATTGAACGTGCTGTGGGCAGAAGAATCTGTAAAGGAGACGGTTCAACATACCATGTTAAATTCAATCCTCCACAAAAAGAAGGAATCTGTGACACATGCGGACAAGCACTTTATCAAAGAGATGATGATAAAGAAGAAACAGTAAAAAACAGAATCTCAGTATATATCGATCAAACGAAACCGTTGGTTGATTACTACACAAGTCAAAATAATATTGCAAATATCAATGGCGAACAAAACATTGACAAAGTATTTGAAGATATTAAAGCGGCACTAGGAAGTGACAAGTAGATGATAACTCTCAGATCAAAAAGAGAAATAGAATTACTTCGCGAAGCCGGAAAAATAGTGGCGGAAACACATGCTGTTGTAAAAGAGGCGATAAAGCCCGGCATAAGCACATGGGAATTGGATCAATTAGCATATCAAACGATTGTGAAACATGGTGCGATTCCATCTTTCTTAAACTATAACGGTTTTCCGGGCAGCATCTGTGCTTCCAGAAATGAAATTATAGTTCATGGTATTCCATCAAAAAAAGAAATATTAGAAGAAGGAGACATTATCAGTATTGATATCGGAGCTTTCTACAAAGGATACCATGGAGACAGTGCGAAAACTCATCCCGTAGGGAAGATAAGTAAAGAAGATGAACACTTGATTGTAGCGACAAGACAAAGTTTTTATGACGGAATCGAGTATGCTGTGATTGGAAATCGTCTTTCAGATATCTCTCATCATGTGCAAAAATCAGCAGAAGCGGAAGGGTTTTCTGTAGTAAGAGATTTTACAGGACATGGAGTTGGCACGAAGTTGCATGAAGATCCGGCAGTACCTAACTATGGAGTTCCGAACAAAGGACCTAGATTGTTAGAGGGACTTGTAATTGCGGTAGAACCTATGATCAATATAGGAACATATCGAGTGGCGATTGATGATGATGGATGGACAACAAGAACATTAGATGGCAAGAATTCTGCACACTATGAACATACTTTAGTTATCACAGAACATGGGCCGGAACTTTTGACAGTATTGTAAAAAGGAAGTGCCATGAATAGAGGAACAGTAGTTATTAGTAAAGCAGGACACGATAGATTGGAAAAAATGGTTGTTGTTCGAGTATTAAACGAGAGAGAAGTTTTGGTAATGGATGGGAAAACCAGAACAATCGAACATTTGAAAAAAAAGAACATCAAACATCTTCAAAAGACAAACCAATCCATTGATATCGAAACAATAGAACATTTAAATAATCATTCAGAAATCAACGCCTATGTTAGAAAAGAATTGAAACTGTTAGGCAACTAAGGAGGATATGCAAAGTATGTCAAAAAAAGACGTAATTGAGTTAGAAGGAACAGTAATTGATGCTCTTCCTAATACAATGTTTAAAGTCAAATTAGAGAATGATCACGAAATTATGGCACATATTTCCGGAAAACTTCGTATGAACTTTATTCGCATTTTGCCTGGAGATACAGTGACTGTAGAGCTTTCTCCGTATGACCTTACAAAAGGCCGTATTACATGGAGAAAGAAGTAAGGAGCAGGAGGGAAGAAAATGAAAGTAAGACCATCTGTAAAGCCTATGTGTGAAAAATGCAAAATCATCAGAAGAAACGGAAAAGTAATGGTGATTTGTGAAAATCCAAAACATAAGCAAAAACAAGGTTAAATAGAGTGGAAGACAGATAGAAAATAAATTATAGGAGGTGCAGCTGAATGGCTCGTATTGCAGGTATCGACTTACCAAGAGAAAAAAGAGTGGAAATCGGATTAACCTACATCTTTGGAATTGGTAGACCAACATCCAACAAAATCTTGAAAGACACCGGAATCAATCCTGATACAAGAATCAAAGATTTAACTGAAGAAGAAGTAAACACACTTCGTAAAGCAATTGATGGCTATCTTGTTGAAGGGGACTTAAGAAGAGAAATCTCACTAAACATTAAACGATTAAGAGATATTCGTTGCTATAGAGGAATCCGTCATATGAAGGGATTGCCGGTAAGAGGACAAAAAACAAAAACAAACGCGAGAACTCGTAAAGGTTCAAAACGTACAGTAGGTAGAAAGAAAAAGTAAGAAAGGAAGGAGGGTGAACAATGGCGAAAGTAGTAAGAAAGAAAAATACGAGAATTCGTAGAAGAGAAAGAAAGAACATTGAAAAGGGACATGCTCATATCCAATCTTCTTTCAATAATTCTATCGTAACGTTAAGTGATGTTCATGGAAACGTAATTTCATGGGCAAGTGCAGGACAATTAGGATTCAAAGGCTCAAGAAAATCTACACCGTTTGCTGCACAAATGGCTGCAGAAACTGCTGCAAAAGCAGCTATGGAACACGGACTTCGTTCTGTTGAAGTGTTTGTAAAAGGACCTGGTTCAGGAAGAGAAGCTGCAATTCGTGCATTACAAGCATCCGGACTTGAAGTTACTATGATTAAGGATGTAACACCAATTCCACACAATGGATGTAGACCACCAAAAAGAAGAAGAGTGTAATTGAGACTTAAGAATGGTAATACTACGGTATTACCCTTACCCTCGGTAGAACTTAAATTGTAGAAAATCAAGGAGGGTTTCTAAATAATGATAGAAATAGAAAAACCAAACGTAACGGTCTTAGACTATAGAGACGATTATGGAAAGTTTACAATTGAACCTTTAGAAAGAGGATTTGGAATTACTGTAGGAAATTCATTGAGAAGAGTTTTATTATCCTCTCTGCCTGGAGTTGCAGTAAACTCTATCAAAATCGAAGGTGTGTTGCATGAATTTTCAACCATCCCGGGAGTAAAAGAAGATGTTACGGAAATTATGCTTACTCTAAAAGAATTAGCAATGGTTATGACTGGTGATGACAGCAGACAAAGAACGTTAATCATCGAACAAGAAGGAGAAGGTGTTATTACAGCAGGTGATATTAAATGTCCTTCTGATGTAGAGGTTTTAAATTCCGATCTTCACATTATGACTTGTTCAAAAGATACAAAGCTGTATATGGAAATCAATGTAAGCAAAGGAAGAGGATATGTTTCTTCTGAAGATAACAAGACAGAAGAAATGCCAATTGGAGTGATTCCGATGGATTCTATCTATACTCCTGTTAAAAAGGTAAACTATACGATAGAGCCTACCAGAGTTGGTGCAAGATCTGATTTAGAAAAACTTACATTTGAAATATGGACAAATGGAAGCTTTGAGGTACAAGAAGCTGTTTCTCTAGGTTCCAAAATTTTAATCGAACACCTTAATTTATTCTTGAATTTAAGTGATAAACTAGGCGAAATTGAATTGATGGTTGAAAAAGAAGAAGGTAAGAAAGAAAAAGCCTTAGAAATGACCATTGAAGAATTAGATTTGTCCGTACGATCTTACAATTGTCTAAAACGAGCATCAATCAATACCGTAGAGGAGCTGACCAAGAAAACGGAAGATGATATGATGAAGGTTAGAAACCTTGGTAAAAAATCATTGGAAGAAGTAGTTGGAAAGCTACATGACCTTGGCTTCACCTTGAAACCGGAAGAAGAATAACTGAAAAGGAGGGATAATCATGGCGAAATACAGAAAACTTGGACGAAAGACATCTCATAGAAATTTGATGCTTCGTAATCTGACAACAGAAGTTTTGAAACATGAGCGTATTCAAACAACAGAAATGCGTGCAAAAGAAACAAAACGTATGGTTGACAAAATGATTACACTTGGAAAAAGAGGAGATCTTCACGCAAGAAGACAAGCATTAGCTTATATGTTGGATGAAACAACAGTTAAAAAATTATTTGATGAAATTGCACCTCGTTATGCTGATAGAAACGGCGGATATACAAGAGTGTTAAAAACAGTGCCTAGAAAAGGTGACAATTCACCGATGGCAATCATTGAATTGGTATAATCAATAAACGAGTTTTTATTCATGAATAAAAAAACAAGAACACCGTGTAGTTGCTACATGGTGTTCTTTTGTAAAATATTTTTTTTCTATTACAAAAGATATCTTCCCTTTTAAAATAGGATATAAGAAGGGTATAATCAAGATGTAAACCATATTAGATAAAGGGGGATATGATACCATGAGATATTTAGGAAAACGAATCTATTGTCTGAGTATAGTTCTTACTGCACTGATTCTTGTTACAGGTTGCAATCATACAGAACAGTCAAAAATGGAAAAGAATGATACACTCAACCAATATCGTACCGAGTATGTGGGCGATAATACCAAAGTCATTCAAATTACAAGTAAACAAAGTTATCCGACAGGATACAGTTATGACCATATTGCTATCGAATCTAAGGAAGAACCGTACGAATTGACAGTCTACTTAACAGTTGAGGGAGCTGATGAGGATGCAAAGAAAAAGTTAGAAGAAAATGCAGATGTAACCTTTGAGCTGATAGGAAATGTAGATAGTATTAAATATATTGATGCAAGAACGGCGGATGAAATTGCATCCTTTACAAAAGATTTCTAATTGAAAAATAAAAGAAAAAAACAAACTATCAAGCAAAAATACTTGACAGTTTGTTTTTTTCTGTGTATGATAAGTAAAGAGTTTTGAATCGGCCATTACCAATAGAGGAGGAACGGGAATTGGATTTGGAAAAATTTGTAGAAATTGAGTTACTTTTCTCCCTATATCAACAACTTTTAACAGAGAAGCAAAGAAAGGTAATGGGATATTATTATCAGGAAGATTATTCCCTGTCAGAGATTAGTGATTTACTTGGAATCTCACGTCAGGCAGTTCATGATAATATCAAACGAACAGAAATACAACTGTTCGGTTATGAATCAAAACTGAAATTATCTGAGAAACTCAGTAAAACAGAAGAAGTTGAGAAAAATCTCAATCGATTAGAAGAGTTGTTGAGTAAGGAAACTGTGTCTCTTCAAACGAAAAAAATGGTTGAAACGATAAAATCACAGTGTAAGGAGCTGTTGGAATGATATTTGAAGGATTAGCAGATAAACTTCAAAGCACGTTGAAAGATTTGCGTGGAAAAGGAAAACTGAGCGAAAAAGATATTGACACAGCAATGCGTGAAGTAAAATTGGCACTTTTGGAAGCGGATGTAAACTTCAAGGTAGTAAAAGACTTTGTCAAAAAAGTAAAGGAACGTTCCCTTGGTGCAGAAGTAATGGAAAGTTTGACTCCGGGACAACAAGTTGTTAAAATCGTAAATGATGAGATGACAAACTTGATGGGATCAGTTCAAAGCAGAATTTCCTTTGCATCCAAACCACCGACAGTTGTGATGATGGTTGGATTACAGGGTGCCGGAAAAACAACAACGGTAGCTAAAATAGGACATTTGTTCAAAAAACAAGGTAAGGTTCCAATGGCGATTGCTTGTGACATCTATCGACCTGCAGCAATCAAACAATTGCAAGTTGTTGGAGAACAGGCCGGAATTACAGTTTATACAGAAGAAGGAAATCAAGATCCGGTAAGCATTGCAAAAAATGGTGTGGAACGTGCGAAAGTATTAGGTCATGACTTAGTGTTGATTGATACGGCAGGACGATTGCATATAGATGAAGAATTGATGGATGAATTGAAACAAATTAAAGAACAGGTTCGTCCAACTGAAATTTTGTTGGTGGTTGATTCCATGACAGGGCAAGATGCTGTCAATGTATCCCAAAGTTTTGACGAAGCACTTGGAGTAGATGGAATTGTACTAACGAAGTTAGATGGTGATACTCGTGGGGGGGCGGCACTTTCCATTAAAGCAGTAACCGGAAAACCGATTAAGTTTTCAGCCATCGGAGAAAAACTTGGTGATTTAGAACCATTTTATCCGGACAGAATGGCATCTCGAATTCTTGGAATGGGAGATATGCTCAGTCTGATTGAAAAAGCGCAATCCTCTTTTGATGAAAAAGAAGCAAAGAAACTGGAAGAAAAAATCAAAAAACAGGAATTGGATTTTGACGACTTTTTAAATCAGATGCAACAGATAAAAAAAATGGGACCGTTGAAGAATATTCTGGAGATGATACCGGGAATGCCAAGTAATATCAAAGATATGGATATTGATGATAATGCACTGGCTCATACAGAAGCGATTATCCGTTCCATGACATTGAAAGAAAGAAGAAATCCTGATATCATCAATGCATCACGAAGAAAAAGAATTGCGACAGGTTCGGGAACTAGCGTTTCCGAAGTCAATAAATTGATTAAGCAATTCGGTGAAATGAAAAAAATGATGAAAAGAATGGGACCAATGGCCAAGAACAAAAAAGGGAAAAAAGGAATGATGAATTTTCCAAAAGGATTCAACTTTCCATTTTAAGTAAGAGTGTAATAATGGTATCATTATTCACATAGATATTTCAAAATACAGGAGGTGAATATAACATGGTAAAAATCAGATTGAGAAGAATGGGTGCACACAAAAAACCTTTCTATAGAATAGTTGTTGCTGATTCCAGGGCACCAAGAAATGGACGTTTCATCGAAGAAATCGGGTACTACAATCCAATTGCTGAACCAAAAGTTGTTCAAGTCGATGAAGAAAAAGCTTTGAAATGGATGTTGGTAGGAGCACAAACCAGTGAAACTGTAAAATCATTGTTCAGAAAGAACGGTATTTTAGAAAAATTTGAAGCTGCAAAATCAGAAAACAAAGCAAAATAGTAATTGGTTATCTGTTCGATAGAAAAACCATCACCCGCTCGTTGGAGGGACAAATATGGGAGAATTAGTAGCATTTATTGCAAAATCTTTGGTTGATTATCCGGAACAAGTGGAAGTATCTGAAACATACGGACAACAATCTATCATTGTTGAATTGCGTGTTGCTCCGGATGATATGGGGAAAGTAATCGGCAAGCAAGGTAGAATTGCAAAAGCGATTCGTACCGTAGTTAGAGCTGTAGCAATCAAAGAAAACAAAAAAGTAATTGTAGAAATTATCGACTAACAGACTAAAAAAGTCAGAAGAAAAACTTCTGATTTTTTTTGCATTTATTAAAAGTGAAAACATACAAACGGATTTTCCATCAAAGAACAGATAACAAGCAAACATATAACCTATGATGTGAATGAAAAATGGATACCAATAATAGCATAGATGTAATCACATTTTGTTCGTATTGACATATCATATAAAATGGTTGCATCCTAAAAATTGATAACTGATGTTTTGATAAACATTAATTATACAGTGTTTGCTTTTAAAAAATAAGATTTGATGATAGACAAAGATTGACTTACTTTTCAAAAGAAGTAAGAAAATAGGCAAGGACTTGCATACTATAGGAATAAATTGTTTGAAAGGAATAAAATATGAAACAATATCGTATCGGAACCATTATCAAACCGCATGGATTAAAAGGAGAAGTGAAGGTGTACCCTCATACAGATGATTTATCTAGATTTGAGGATGCTTCTTATCTGATTGTAGGTGAAACAGAAGAAAAATTGGAAATACAGTCAGCAAGAGAACAAAAAGGAATGGTATTTTTGAAATTCAAAAATAAGAATACCATCGAATCAATAGAGTATTTGATTAGAAAAGATCTTTATGTCAATGCAGAAAATATGAGAGAATTGGAAGACGATGAGTATATGATAGATACCTTAATCGGCTTAGAAGTGTATTTGGAAGATGATAAAAAAATCGGTGTGGTAACAGATTTCTTACAGTATACAGCTAACGATGTGTTTGTGATAACATTAGAATCCGGACAAAAAGCAATGATACCGTTTTTGAAGCAGTTTGTTCCAAAAATAGATATGGAAAATAAAAAAATGATAATCCGACCAATCAAAGGAATGATAGAAGAATGAAATTTCATGTAATGACATTGTTTCCTGAAGTGATTACTTCCTACACAGGAGAAAGCATCTTAAAGAGAGCTCAAGAAAAGCAGTCAATAGAAGTCATTTGCTATAATATTCGTGATTATTCTTTGAATAAGCACAAAAAAGTAGACGATTATCCTTTTGGAGGAGGAGAGGGAATGGTGATGTCCGTTCAGCCAATCTATGATTGTTATCAGGCAATTGTATCAACTATTCCTAAAGAAGAAACCTATCACACAATCTATCTGTCCCCAAGAGGAAAGACATTCCAACAGAAAAAGGCAGAGGAGATGTTAGAGTGGGATCATTTGATTTTATTATGTGGACACTATGAAGGAATTGATGAAAGAGCGATTGATTTTTTGAAAGCGGAAGAAGTTTCAATAGGAGATTATATTTTGACCGGAGGAGAATTGCCGGCTATGGTTCTGATTGATACAGTTTCGAGGATGGTAGAAGGTGTGTTGTCCAGCAAAGACTGTTATGAAAAGGAAAGTTTTTATGATTCGTTGTTGGAACATCCTCAATATACAAGGCCGAGAGAATTTTTAGGAGAGGAAGTTCCAAAAGTGTTATTGTCCGGAAATCATCAGAAGATTGAGGAATGGAGAAGAGAACAATCTTTGAAAAAAACCTGTGAAGTACGACCGGACTTACTTGAAAAAGCAAAATTAAGCCAAAAAGAAAAAAGTTTGATTCAACAGTGGAAAGAAACTGGAACCAATAACGAGAAGACAAGAGAAGAATAAAAGTATACGTTTTAGGAAACAAAACTTTGAATGATAAAAACAACAAAAAAATCGAATATATCTTTGATAAACATTGTAAAAAAAAAAACAATATGATAGAATACTAGAATGCAATAGAATTAAGAATGGGTATTTTTGCCCATTTCTACATTCTAAATAAGTGAAGAGGTGAATACTGAATGCCACATCCACATCCTGTGAAAATTGGGAGAAAGACAAGAATGAGTTTTTCTCAAATCGACGAAGTAGCAGAACTTCCAAATCTGATAGAGCTTCAATTAGACTCTTATAACTGGTTTGTAAAAGAGGGATTGAGAGAAGTTTTTGAAGAAGTATTTCCGATTGAAGATTACACCGGAAATATAAAATTGGAGTTTGTCGATTACAAACTGGAAAATGATTCAAAATATGATGTAGAAGAGAGTAAAGAAAGAGATGTAAACTATGCAGCTCCTCTTAAAGTTCAGGTAAGGTTGACAGTTCCTGATGAAGACGGTTCTCGTATTGTCAAAAATGAAACGGGAGATCCGGTGTTTTTAGGAGACTTCCCATTGATGACAGAAAAAGGGACATTTATCATCAACGGAGCGGAACGTGTTATTGTAAGTCAGCTTGTTCGTTCTCCGGGAGTGTACTACGCACAAGAAATTGATAAGTCAGGAAAACAATTGATTTCCTCAACCGTCATTCCGAATCGAGGTGCATGGTTAGAGTATGAGACAGATTCTAATGATGTAGTTTCCGTTCGTATTGACAGAGATCGTAAACAACCGATTACCATGTTGTTACGTGCATTTGGATATGGAACAGATGAACAAATTATACAGTTACTTGGAGATGATGAAAGAATCCAAGCAACTTTGGCAAAAGATAATACCAATTCAAGAGAAGAAGGGATTATCGAAATTTATAAAAAGATGCGTCCGGGCGAACCTCCAACATTGGAAAGTGCGGAGTCTTTGCTACACATGATGTTTTTTGACAGCAAAAGATACGATTTGGCAAAGGTTGGACGTTACAAATTCAATAAAAAATTAGCAATTTCAGCTCGTACAATCGGCAGAGTGTTGGCAGAAGATGTTGTGAATCCATATACCGGAGAATTGGTAATGGAAGCAGGAACAAAAGTAACCTATCAAAATGCACATTTGATTGACGACTGCGGTTGTGAGTATGTATATATTCAAATAGATGATACCAAATCAGTAAAAGTAATCGGTAACCGATTCGTAGATATCCATAACTTCATTGATATTGATATTTCTGATTTAAAAATCAAACAAAAAGTAAGATACAATGTATTGAAAGAAATTTTGGAAGAAGCGAAAAATGATGAAGAATTAAAAGACTTAATCAAACGCAGAAAACGTGAATTGGTACCAAAACATATCGTAATCGAGGATATTGTTGCATCAATCAGTTATCAATTCAATTTGTTCTATGGATTAGGAAACGTAGATGACATCGACCACTTGGGAAATCGTCGAGTTCGTTCTGTAGGAGAGTTGTTGCAAAACCAATTCCGTATCGGTTTATCCAGAATGGAACGTGTGATTCGTGAAAGAATGACTGTGCAAGATACTATGGAATTGACACCGAACAGCTTAATCAACATCAGACCTGTTACAGCTGCAATTAAAGAATTCTTCGGTTCGTCTCAGTTATCTCAATTCATGGATCAGAACAATCCGTTGGCAGAGTTGACACATAAAAGAAGACTTTCTGCATTGGGACCTGGTGGATTGTCAAGAGAAAGAGCCGGATTTGAGGTTCGAGACGTTCACTATTCTCACTATGGAAGAATGTGTCCGATTGAAACTCCGGAAGGACCAAACATCGGTTTAATCAACTCATTGTCCGTATTTGCAAAAATCAATGAATATGGATTTATCGAATCTCCATATCGTGTAGTAGATAAAGAGAACCAAAGAGTAACAGATGAAATTCGTTATCTGACAGCAGATGAGGAAGACTTATATATTCGTGCACAAGCAAACGAACCATTGGATGAAAATCAATGTTTTGTAAATGATCGTGTTGCTTGTCGTACTACACAAGGTAACTTGTTACTTGTGGAACCGAAAAACGTAGATTTCATGGACGTTTCTCCAAAACAAGTTGTTTCCGTAGCGACAGCTATGATTCCGTTTTTAGAAAACGATGACGCCAACCGTGCCTTGATGGGATCCAACATGCAGCGTCAAGCAGTGCCGTTGTTACGTAGAGAAGCACCGGTAGTAGGAACTGCGATCGAGTATCGTGCAGCAGTAGATTCCGGAGCCGTTGTCGTAGCAAAAAATGATGGAGTAGTAGAAAAAGTTTCTGCAAGACAGGTTGTGATTCGTCGTGAAGATGGTGAAGTAGATAACTACTCACTACTGAAATTTAAACGTTCCAACCAAGGAACCTGCATTAACCAAACAGTAATTGTAAACAAAGGCGATATTGTAAAAAAAGGAGATGCCATAGCAGATGGACCGTCTACCGACCTTGGAGAAATTGCACTTGGAAGAAATTGTCTTGTAGCATTCATGACATGGGAAGGTTACAATTACGAAGATGCGATTTTGATAAATGAACGTTTAGTAAAAGAAGACAGGTTGTCCAGTATTCATATTGAAGAATATGAAGCAGAGGCAAGAGATACCAAACTTGGACCTGAAGAAATTACAAGAGATATTCCAAATGTGGGTGAAGATGCAATCAAAGACCTGGATGAAAACGGAATCATCCGCATAGGAGCTGAAGTAGAATCCGGAGATATTTTGGTAGGAAAAGTAACACCGAAAGGTGAAACTGAAATTACACCGGAAGAAAGACTTCTTCGTGCAATCTTTGGAGAAAAAGCAAGAGAAGTAAGAGATACCTCTTTGAAAGTACCTCATGGAGAATCGGGAATTATCGTGGATGTCAAAATTTTCCGTAGAGAAAATGGAGATGAATTGGCAGCGGGAGTAAACGAGTTGGTTCGTTGCTATATCGCACAAAAACGTAAAATCAACGTTGGAGATAAAATGGCGGGACGCCATGGAAACAAAGGTGTTATTTCAAGAATTTTACCGGAAGAGGATATGCCATTCTTACCGGATGGAACACCGCTTGAAATTGTATTGAACCCGCTTGGGGTACCATCTCGTATGAACATAGGACAAGTTTTGGAAGTTCACATGGGATTAGCTGCAAAAAAATTAGGATGGAATGTAGCAACACCGGTATTTGACGGTGCAAACGAACAGGATGTATTTGAAGCTTTGAAAGAAGCAGGATATCCACAAGACGGAAAAATTCAACTACAAGATGGTAGAACAGGTGAATTCTTTGATGGAAGAGTTACTGTAGGATATATGTATATGATGAAACTGCACCACTTGGTTGACGATAAAATCCATGCACGTTCCACAGGCCCATACTCACTTGTTACACAACAACCGTTGGGTGGAAAAGCGCAATTCGGTGGACAACGTTTTGGGGAAATGGAAGTTTGGGCATTGGAAGCCTATGGTGCGGCACATACCCTTCAAGAAATTTTGACAGTGAAGTCAGATGATGTGGTTGGTCGTGTTCAAACCTATGAAGCGATTATTAAAGGAAAGAATGTTCCGGAACCCGGAATTCCTGAATCCTTCAAAGTTTTGATTAAAGAATTACAGTCTTTATGTTTGGATATTAAGTTATTATCTGAATTTGATGAAGAAATCAAAGTGGCAGAATCTCAAGATGAGATGGCAATCGAAGATCATTTCCATTATGTAGATGAAGAAAGAGACGGTATGATTATCGAAGATTTATCAGAAGAAGACTCTGAAGATGACAATCAGTTTGACCTGGATTTTGAAGGTGAAGATGAGTTTTCGGAAGAAGATGACGATAGTGTATTAGTAGATGATATTGATTTAGATGACAGTCTGGATTTTTAAGACTGAGAAGAAAATTGATACAAACCGGTAACCGTAAAATTCTATGATATAAGGAAAGGAGAATGGCTCCTTGTTTGAATTAGATAATTTTGAGTCAATACAGATAGGTTTAGCATCCCCGGATAAAATCCGTGAATGGTCAAAAGGGGAAGTAAAAAAGCCAGAAACCATTAACTACAGAACATTAAAACCTGAAAAAGACGGTTTGTTCTGTGAACGAATTTTCGGTCCTACAAAGGATTGGGAATGTCATTGTGGAAAATATAAAAAAGATCGTGCAAGACACAAAGGAATTATATGTGATCGTTGTGGAGTAGAAGTAACTCGTTCCAATGTTCGAAGAGAACGTATGGGACATATTGAACTAGCGACACCTGTTTCTCACGTTTGGTACTTCAAAGGAATTCCATCCAGAATGGGTATTTTGTTGGATATGTCACCTCGTGCTTTGGAAAAAATCCTTTACTTTGCAAACTATGTTGTAGTAGATGCAGGGGAAACAAACCTAATTGAAGGAACCTTGCTTGGAGAAAATGAATATCGTGAAGCTTTAGATGAGTACGGTGAAAATGCTTTTGTTGCCTTGATGGGAGCAGAAGCTGTGAAACAACTTTTGAAAAAAATTGACTTAGAGAAACTTTCTGAAGAATTGAAACTTCGTTTGGAAGATGCAACAGGTCAAAAGAAGATAAAAATGGTGCGCCGTTTGGAAATCGTGGAAGCATTCTTGAAATCCGGAAACGATCCGACATGGATGGTTTTAGATGTTGTGCCTGTTATTCCACCGGAATTAAGACCTATGGTTCAATTGGATGGAGGCCGTTTTGCAACATCAGATTTGAACGATTTATATCGTCGTGTTATCAATCGTAACAATCGTTTAAAAAGATTATTGGACTTGGGAGCACCTGACATTATCGTTCGTAATGAAAAAAGAATGTTACAAGAATCAGTTGACGCTTTGATAGATAATGGTAGAAAAGGAAAACCGGTAACAGGTCCGGGAAATCGTCCGTTAAAATCACTATCTGATATGTTGAAAGGGAAACAAGGTCGTTTCCGTCAAAACCTACTTGGAAAACGTGTAGACTATTCAGGACGTTCTGTAATCGTAGTAGGGCCTGAATTGAAGTTCTATCAATGTGGACTTCCTAAAAAAATGGCATTGGAGCTATTCAAACCATTTGTCATGAACCAATTAGTAGAAAGAGGATATGCACTTAATATCAAAAATGCAAAACGATTGGTGGAAAAAGTAAAACCCGAAGTTTGGGATATCCTGCAAGATGTCATCAAAGGGCATCCCGTTATGTTAAACCGTGCTCCGACATTGCATAGACTTGGGATTCAAGCATTCGAACCGGTTTTAGTGGAAGGAAAAGCAATCAAGTTGCACCCATTGGTTTGTACTGCATACAATGCAGACTTTGACGGTGACCAAATGGCAGTTCACGTTCCATTATCAGTAGAGGCACAGTCAGAAGGTCGCATGTTAATGCTTTCTGTCAACAATATTTTGGCGCCGAAAGACGGTTCTCCAATTACAACACCGACACAAGATATGGTGCTTGGTTCCTACTACTTGACCATAGAAGAAAAGAACCAAAAAGGAGAAGGCTCGATCTTCAAAGATATGGAAGAAATGATGCTTGCATACGAAAACAAAGCAGTTAGCCTTCATGCACGTGTCAAAGTGCGTATCAAGAAAGACGAATCGGATAGAGGACAATTAGTAGAATCTACAGTAGGTCGATTTATATTCAACGAAAACATTCCACAAAATTTGGGATATGTTGATAGAGAGCAAGATCCTTACTCCTTGGAAGTAGATTTCTTAGTAGATAAAAAACAACTTGGAAACGTGATTGACCGATGCTTTAGAAGACATGGAAATACTATTACTTCCATCATGTTGGACAATATTAAGAGTCTTGGATTCAAATATTCTACTAAGAGTGCAATTACTGTATCCATCGCCGATATGGAAATTCCACCGGAGAAAAAAGAATTACTTCAAGAAGCGGAAAGTAAGGTTCAACGTTATGAACGTGATTACAAGCGAGGTTTAATGAGCGATGATGAACGATATGAACGTGTTATTGAAACATGGTCAAAGACAACAGATAAAGTAACCGATGCGTTGATGGGACACTTGAGTCCTCTTAACAATATCAACATCATGGCACAATCCGGAGCCCGTGGATCTAAGAATCAAATTCGTCAAGTTGCAGGAATGCGTGGGTTGATGGCGAATGCAACCGGTAAAACAGTAGAAATTCCGGTAAAAGCGAACTTCCGTGAAGGATTGACCGTATTGGAATACTTTACATCTTCACACGGGGCACGGAAAGGTCTTGCCGATACAGCGCTTCGTACAGCCGATTCAGGTTATTTGACAAGACGTTTGGTAGACGTATCACAAGATGTTATCATTCGT